>USFX01000052.1 GCA_900553965.1 uncultured Prevotella sp. | reverse complement strand
CGTTATTGTTTAACCACCCCTAACCCCTCCTTCGAAAGGAGGGGACTAAGAATACCACACTTAAAGGCTTCCATGTGAGTTCTGCACTCTCCTCCCTCCACGAATGTCCCTCCTCCCTTCACGAATATCCCTCCTCCATCTATCTCTGTTTTCCGGACAGTCTTGATTTTTACTACTCGATTCTTAACCATAAACCATCAATACTGTCTTCTTTCTTCTGAATTTCTGCCCTCCCGCCATCCTCAAAACCGCATGATGAAATCGCGGAAAAGGCGTTGAAAAACAGCGCAAAAACCGTCGTCGTCTTGCCGTAAGGCCCTCCCGGGGTTGCGAAAGGGCCGTTGTTGCAGCACGACGGGGCCGCCGTTGCAACGCCGTAAGGCCCTTACGGCGAGGTCGGGAGGCCCTTACAGCAGGATGGGAAAGGGGAGGCGATATTCGTGAAGAGAGGTAAGTCAGTGAGAGACAGCTGGTTATGTAAAACCTAAGAAAATGGCGATTTTTTGCCCCTCGGGGCGAAATTTTCTCTCAGGCGGGATTTTTGAAAAACAAGAGTCGTGATTATTCGGAAATAACGGGCGGGAAAAGACCGCCGGTTTTGACCGTTATTTTGACAATATCATGATGTGACGGCGGTGTGACGAGAAAAAAACGCGGGTATGGGCAAAACGGATGATGCGAAAAAATTACGGCATAAAATTAGCATGGACGGAAGAAAATTACTAATTTTGCAGAATACTACACTTTTATAAAGAGGTATGAACAACGAATTGAGAATAGTCATCAGCGGAGGCGGAACGGGTGGACATATCTTCCCGGCCGTGTCCATCGCCAACGCCGTCAAGGCCCTGCGCCCTGACGCCAAGATACTGTTTGTCGGTGCCTTGGGCCGCATGGAGATGGAGCGGGTGCCCCGCGAGGGCTACGAAATTGTGGGACTTCCGGTCCGCGGACTGATCCGTCCGCTGTGGTCGCCGCGCAACATCGGCGTCCTGATGGACTTCCTCAGGAGCAAGCGCATGGTGCGCCGCACGATACGCGACTTCCGTCCGATGGCGGCCGTCGGCGTCGGCGGTTATGCCAGTGCGGCCACGCTGAAGGCGGCCCACGCCATGGGCATTCCCTGTCTGATTCAGGAGCAGAACTCCTACGCCGGTGTGACCAACAAGATGCTGGCCGCGGGAGCCGACAGGATATGCGTAGCATACGACGGAATGGAACGTTTCTTCCCGGCCGAAAAGCTGATGAAGACGGGCAATCCCGTGCGCCAGTCGCTCCTCGAGAGCCGGATGACTCCCGCTGAGGCCCGCCGCTCGTTCGGACTTGACCCGGAGAAACGGACCATCGTGCTCGTGGGCGGAAGCCTCGGAGCACGCACGGTCAACGAGAGCGTCCTGCGCCATCTCGACATGGTGGCCGCAGCAGCCGGCGACGTGCAGTTCGTCTGGCAGACGGGAAAATACTACAGTGAGGCAATCGCCCGTGAGCTGGCCGCGAAAGGCTGTCCGGAGAACCTCCACGTGACCGACTTCATCACCGACATGGGCGCCGCCTACCGTGCGGCCGACCTCGTCATC
Organism: uncultured Prevotella sp.; assembly: GCA_900553965.1. Taxonomy (GTDB): domain Bacteria; phylum Bacteroidota; class Bacteroidia; order Bacteroidales; family Bacteroidaceae; genus Prevotella. Next base: position 12,491 of record USFX01000052.1, on the reverse strand, counting down.
AGCCGTGCCGGAGCGAGCAGCATCTCCGAGTTCTGCCTGATAGGCAAGCCGGTCATCCTCGTTCCCAGTCCCAATGTGGCCGAAGACCATCAGACCAAGAACGCCATGGCCCTCGTCGACCGCGGCGCAGCCATCTGCGTCAAGGACGCCGACGCGCCCGACACGCTTCTGAAGCTCGCCCTTGAGACCGTAGCCGACAGCAAGCAGCTGGCCCGGCTGAGCGAGAACATACTCAAAATGGCCCTCCCTGATTCGGCCGAGACAATAGCCCGGGAGGTCATACGCCTTGCAGAGGGAAGGAAATGAAGAGGCTTCCTGAAGTGAAGAGTTAAGAGTTAAGAGTGATGAGTGAAGAGGTCTGATTACTCCTGTTGCAGGAACGGCAGTTATCATTTCTCCCTCCTCCCTCCACTCTCCTCCCTCCTCGCATAAACTCCTCCCATCCCTCCCATAACCAATTAAAGAAACAATGGAACTCAAAGACATAAAATCAGTCTATTTCGTGGGCGCCGGCGGCATCGGCATGAGCGCCATCGCCCGCTACTTCATCAGCCGCGGCATCGTCGTGGCCGGATATGACAAGACACCGACAGAACTGACCCACAGACTTGAGCGCGAGGGCGCGCTCCTCCACTATGAGGAGAACGTCGACGAGATACCCCACGTATGCAAGAACCCGCAGACATGCCTCGTCGTCTACACCCCCGCCATACCCGCCGACCACAAGGAACTGGTCTTCTTCCGCGAGGGCGGATTTGAAATACAGAAGCGTGCGCAGGTGCTCGGCACGATAGCCCGCTCCCACCGCGCGCTGTGCGTCGCCGGAACCCACGGCAAGACAACCACGTCGACCATGTGCGCCCATATCATGCACCAGAGCGCCATGGACTGCAACGCCTTCCTCGGAGGCATATCGAAGAACTACGGGACAAACTATATCCTCAGCAAGAGCGACTATGTCGTCATCGAGGCCGACGAGTTCGACCGCTCCTTCCACTGGCTGCGGCCCTGGATTAGCGTCATCACCTCAGCCGACGCCGACCACCTCGACATCTACGGCACCGAAGAGGCCTATCTGGAGAGTTTCGCCCACTACACGTCGCTCATCCAGCCGGGCGGCGCGCTCATCGTCCACCGCGGACTGCGCGTCGAAGAACGGCTGCAGGAAGGCGTCCGCCGGTATGAATACTCCCTCAGCGAAGGCGACTTCCACGCCGAGAACATACGCATCGAAAACGGCGAGATCTCCTTCGATTTCGTCTCGCCGATAGAGACCGTGCGCGGCGTCCAGCTCGGCCAGCCCGTGCCCATCAACATCGAGAACGGCATCGCCGCCATGGCCATGGCCCAGCTATCGGGCTGTACGGCAGACGAGTTGCGCTACGGCATGCAGACCTACGGCGGCGTCGCGCGGCGCTTCGACTTCAAGATCAAGACCGACCGCCTCGTGCTCCTCAGCGACTACGCCCACCATCCGAAGGAAATCCTCCAGAGCGCGCGCAGCCTCCGCGAGCTGTACCGCGACCGGAAGATAACGGCCATATTCCAGCCCCATCTCTACACCCGCACCCGAGACTTCTACCGCGACTTCGCCGATGCGCTCAGTCTGCTCGACGAGGTCGTCCTCTGCGACATCTATCCCGCACGCGAAGAGCCCATCGAGGGCGTAACCTCAAAGCTGATATACGACTGTCTGCGCGAGGGCGTCGCGAAAGTGATGGTCCGCAAGGACGACGTCATGGACTATGTGGCCTCCCACGACTTCGACGTGCTCGTCGTCCTCGGCGCCGGCGACCTCGACAACTACGTCCCGCAGATGGCCCGCATGCTTCAGGAAAGAGTGAAGGAACAGTAGACCGGATAAAGAAAATAAATATGACGTTCAGCTGGAAAAAGACATTGGTCATAGCTCTTGACACCGTCGTGGCGGTGTATCTGCTGCTTGCCGTCACGGCTTTCAACAAGCCGGACGAGAGCCGCGACATCTGTTCGCAGGTCAAGATAAACATCAGCGAGGACGTCGTCGAGGGCTTTCTCGACACCGATGAGATAAAAAGCATCCTGACACGGAACGGCATCTACCCGCTCGGCAAGCCGCTCGGCGACGTCAGCGTGCGCGCCATAGAGGACGCACTGGAGAAAAGCCCCTTCGTCGACCGCGCCCGGTGCCACAAGACAACGGGCGGACATGTCTGTATCAGCGTCACCCAGCGCATGCCGCTCATACGCGTCAAGGCCGACAACGGCGACGACTACTATCTCGACAGCCGCGGAGGCATCATGCCGAACACACGCTACACGACCGACCTCATCGTCGCCACGGGAAACATCAGCCGCCGGTATGCCGCAAAAGTGCTTACCCCGCTGGCAGCATACATCGTCAAGGACAAGTTCTGGCGCAATCAGGTCGTTCAGCTCAATGTCCTTAACGACGGCTCCATCGAGATGGTGCCCCGTGTCGGAGACCATATCGTCTATCTCGGACGGCCCTACCACGCCGGACGCAAGCTGCGCCGGCTGGAGAAGTTCTACCGCTACGGACTCAACCGCGCCGGCTGGAACCGATACTCTTACATCAGCCTGGAGTTTGACAACCAGATAATATGCAGGAAGCGCGTGCACCGCCCTCACACCGTGACGGCCGCACCGCAGGAATGAAAGAACAAGAAAAGAATACATGAACAGACAATAAGATGGCAGCAAAGGACTTTATCGTAGCAATAGAACTCGGCTCATCAAAGATGACCGGCATCGCAGGAAAGAAGAACCTCGACGGCAGCATCAACGTGCTCGCAGTCGTCCGGGAGGACTCGTCCGCCTTCATACGCAAGGGCAAGGTCTACAACATCGACCAGACAGCCCTGTGCCTCACAACGATCGTTAACAAGCTCAAGGCACAGCTCAAGACCGGAATAACACAGGTCTACGTCGGCGTGGGCGGACAGTCCATACGCAGCGTCAAGAACGTCATTGCCCGCGACCTGCCGTCGGAGACCAAGGTGACACAGGACCTGGTCATCGAACTGATGGACATCAACCGCAACTGGAAATACTCCGACCAGGAGATACTCGACGTAGCCGTACAAGAATACAAAGTCGACACACAGGCACAGCTTGATCCCGTCGGCATTCAGTGCTCACGGATAGAAGGCAACTTCCTCAACATCCTCCAGCGGAAGACGTTCTACAAGAACCTCAACCAGTGCTTCGAGACGGCTGGAATCAACGTCGCCGAGATGTTCCTCGCACCGCTGGCCCTCGCCGACAGCGTCCTGACGGAGGCCGAGAAGCGCTCCGGATGCGCCCTCGTCGACATCGGCGCCGACACGACGACGGTCTCAGTCTACAGCAAGAACGTCCTGCGCCACCTCGCCGTCATACCGCTCGGCTCCGCCAACATCACCAAGGACCTCATGTCGCTTCAGATGGAGGAGCCCGAAGCAGAGAAGATGAAGCTCAAATACGGCTGCGCCTACACCGACAACAACGACATCGACAACTCCCTGCGCCTTTCCATCGACGCCGACAGACAGGTGGAGAGCCGCAAGTTCATCGAGATTGTGGAGAGCCGCGTGGAGGAAATCATAGAGAACGTGTGGTGTCAGGTGCCCGCCGAATATTGCGACAAGCTCCTCGGAGGCATCATCCTGACCGGCGGCGGCTCGAACATGAAGAACATCGAGCGCGCCTTCGTCAACCATACGCACATCGACAAGATACGCACGGCGAAGTTCGTGACCCACTCCATCACGTCCGGAAACAGCGAGGTGAACGCCCGCAACGGCATGATGAACACCGTGCTCGGCCTTCTTGCCAAGGGCGACCTCAACTGCGCAGGTGACGAGATGGATCCCGAAGACCTCTTCAGCAGCGCCAAGACGGGCACAACCGCATCCGGAGACGCGCGCCAGAAAGCCCCCCGCAAGCCCGGAGAGATTCCTCCCGGCGTCGTTCCGACCGAGGCGGAGAAGCAGAAACTCGAAGAAGAGGCGCGCCGCAAGAGGGAGGAAGAAGAACGCATAGCCCGCGAGGCAGCTGAGGAGGAGGCCCGCCGGCGTGAAGAGGAGCGCAAGGCCAACAGCCCGATCAACAAGTTCATCAAGTGGTCGAAGATGTTCGGAAAGAAGCTCATGGAGGAAGAGAATTGATGACGCGGCCGCTATTATATAATAAGGAGGCTGAAATCACACGACAGGTATATGCTACTTATACAATAATGATATGTTCCTTATATAATAGTGAGGCAACCGTCATATAACAAAGGTATTCAAACAATAATGTCAATAAGAATATGGGAGACAACAATATAGTGGACTTCGGCGCTCCGGAGAAGGAGCACAGCATCATAAAGGTCATCGGAGTGGGCGGTGGCGGAGGCAACGCCGTCAACCACATGTACCGTGAAGGCATACACGACGTGTCGTTCGTGTTGTGCAATACCGACAATCAGGCGCTCAACGACTCGCCCGTGCCGGTGCATCTGCAGCTTGGCAAGGAAGGACTGGGAGCCGGAAACCGTCCCGAGAAGGCGCGTCAGGCAGCCGAGGAGAGCATCGAGGACATAAAGGCGATGCTCGACGACGGGACCCGCATGGCCTTCATCACGGCCGGAATGGGCGGCGGAACGGGAACGGGAGCAGCCCCGGTGATTGCCCGTGTGTCCAAGGAGATGGGCATTCTGACGGTCGGCATCGTCACGATTCCGTTCCGGTTTGAGGGTGCGAAGAAGATTGATCAGGCGCTGGACGGCGTCGAGGAGATGTCGAAACACGTCGACGCGCTGCTCGTCATCAACAACGAGCGGCTGCGGGAGATATATCCCGACCTCTCGCTCATGGCCGCATTCGGCAAGGCCGACGACACGCTGAGCGTGGCGGCGAAGTCAATCGCTGAGATAATCACCGTCCACGGAATCATCAACCTCGACTTCAACGACGTCAAGACCGTGCTCCAGGACGGTGGCGTGGCCATCATGTCGACCGGCTACGGAGAGGGTGAGGACCGCGTGAAGAAGGCCATCGACGACGCGCTGAACTCGCCGCTGCTCAACGACAACGACGTTTTCAACTCAAAGAAGATTCTTCTCTCAATCGCTTTCAACGAGGAACGCGACGGCAAGGACAACTTCATGATGGAGGAGATGAACTATGTCCACGACTTCATGGACAAGTTCGGCGACTTCGAGATCAAGTGGGGTGTGGCCATCGACCCCGAGCTGGGCAAGAAGGTGAAGGTCACCATCCTCGCCACGGGCTTCGGAATACGCAACGTCGAGGGCATGCAGGACCGCATAAAGAAGCACACTCAGGAGGAGGCCAACCGCATTGCGGAGGCGCAGGAGATGGAGGCGCAGCGGCAGGAGCGCCGCGGACGGTTCTACAAGAACGACAGCAACAGCAAGAAATATAAGCGCCGGCCGCATATCTACCTCTTCAGTCCGGAGGATCTGGACAACGACGACGTCATCTCGGCGGTGGAATCGACGCCCACATACAAGCGGACGCGTGAGATTTTGGACAACATCCACAGTCAGGCCAGCGGCGACGACATCGTCCCGAGCAAGTCGGACGACGCGCGGGAGGCAATGCAGGGAACCATAAAATTCGCATAAAGCATCATGACACTATTTGAACAAGTAAGCAAAGACATCGTTGCGGCAATGAAGGCCAAGGACAAGGTCGCCCTTGAGGCCCTGCGCAACATCAAGAAAGTATTCATTGAGGCAAAGACAGCCCCCGGTGCCAACGACACGCTGGAGGACGCCGCAGCGCTCAAGATACTCCAGAAGCTGGCTAAGCAGGGCCACGATTCGGCCGCGCTCTACGCCGGACAGAACCGTCAGGACCTTGCCGACGCCGAGCTGGCACAGGTCGCCGTCATCGAGAGCTACCTACCCAAGCCCATGAGCGAGGCCGAGATTGAGGCCGTCGTACGTGATATCATCGCCCGCACGGGTGCCTCGGGCATCCGCGAGATGGGCAAGGTGATGGGCCCGGCGAGCAAGGAACTGGCCGGAAAGGCTGACGGAAAGACAATCTCGGAGGTCGTAAAGCGTCTTCTCGCATAACCCGGACGATGGTAGGAGGCAACATTTCATAATGCAACTATAATGGCCGTAGATACTTAACATGGCTCTGGTATCTACGGCCTTTTTTTATTCAATTAATAACCGACAGAGTCATAATGATTTATAAAAGACATGAAAAGGAAGTACACCCTGCTGATGGTTCTTCTCTCGGCGCTGCCCCTTGGGCTCATGGCGCAGAAGACGGACGTCAGCGTTCTCTGTCTTGACGGAACGGCATATACGCTGAAGATGTCGGAGGTGGAGAAAATCGAGATTGGCTCGGGTACGGTCAGTGTCGTGCCGGTGACGGGCGGAAGCCGCACGTGGCAGACGACGGAGATTGACCGGATTGCCCTCACCGCCAATGGTGCGGGCATCCGGGACGCAAAGACCGGCTCCGAGAACATCCGCTTCGGCGTCAGTGGCAGCACCGTCATCGTGACGGGAGCACCGGACGGCACGGCCGTCGAACTCTATGATGCCGCCGGCCGTCTTGCCAGCCGTACCGTCAGCCGCGACGGCAAGGCCGAGATTGACGCCTCGCGCGGTGCCGCCGGAACATACGTAGTAAAAGCCGGACAGAAGGCCCAGAAGTTAATAAAGAAATAAAATCAGCAAAGCGATGATCAAGAAATTACTTTTAATGATAATCATGGTGGCAGGATTTGCCGCCACGGGCATGGCTCAGGAGAACATGTATCTCATCAAAGGCAACCAGGTCGTTGCCAAATACAGCGTTGACGATGTCGACTATGTCTCGTTCAAGTTGCCCGAGGGCGTGAAGGAAAGTCAGGTGACGGTCAACGTCGACGAGGTTGGCAAAAACTATTTCACATACACCGTCAAGACCCTTTCCCCGACGAAAGAGTATGCCCACTACTTCGTTCAGAAGTCGATGATAGACATCTATCTGCTGACATACTATGGCACGACCGTCGAGAACTCTGATCCGGAGCTCGTCACTATGTTGCTGAAGAACTATCTGTACAACGGATTCTTAGCCGCAGGAACATCTTCATACACCATCCGGGACGGCGAGTCGGACGGGTATGAGGATTTTGACGTGATAGCCGGCACAGGCTATTTCGTCATGGCATGCGACCTTGACGCCACAGGTCAGGATTTGGGCGACAACTTCGACTACAAGCTCATCACGACCGAGCCGGCCGGACGCTCCGCCGGAACCGTCAGCGTCACCTACGCGGGACTCAACGAGAGAGGTGAGGCCATGTTCAATTTCACCGCAAGCGACGAAATCACCAAGATATGCACGATGTACGGTCAGAAGGCTGCCCTCGAGTCGTTCATCAACGCCTACGGCTTCTACTACACCATGTTCACCTATGCCGGCCGTTTCGCTCCCGCAGACCTTATCCCCGGCGACGGCAACGGATGGCCTGTGAATGGCGAAGGTGACTATGTCATGTATGTTGTCGGTATCGACGCCAACGGCGACCAGACCGAAGTGCAGAAGGTCGAGACCCACATCGTTCCTCCGGTACCGGAGCATGTCGGCCCGCAGATAAAGATTTTCAGCAAGGAGAAGAGCGCCGGCAAGATCAGCGTCAACTTCGAGATCAGCCCGAGCAACGTCACCGAGGCCTACGTCCGTCTGATGGACGAGAACGACTGTGACGACCGCATGAACGCCGGTTATACGCTTCCGGAGCTTGCCGCTGGCGGCGATGCCATCGACATCACCAACAAGATCAACACCGAGGGCGAATATACCTACGTCAACGACGAGGTGCCCACACGTTGGAACTCGTTGCTCATCATGGCAAAGAACGGCGAGGGTACCACCATCACCCGCATGAACTTCTGGCCGGACACCGAGTCAGAGTGGGATATCACCGAAAACACGTCCTTTTCCTCGACCAGAGCCAACGCGCCCCGTAAGACGGCCGTGAGCAAGAACAACGCGCCCAGACTGGCCATCGGTAAGGGCAAGCCCGCATTCAAAGTGATGAAGTAAGCAAGGCTGAACTTTGAAACAAACGAAACGTCACGGCACAATCATCATGCCGTAACGGAACAGAAACCACTATGTAGGGACATATTTTTGCCTTTCTCCGCCATTTTGTTGCGGAGAAATGCAAAAATATGTCCCTATAAGTATATATACGCCCCTACGCGACAGACTGTTAAAAACTCGGAAGAAACCCGACAAATACCTCAAAATCCGTGAAGAATTCAAAAATGAAAATCATTTGGCCGCAAATTCGCGAGTTTTGCGCGTGCATCTTTTATCGCCTGAACTGCAGCATGTTACGGCGAAAACATCGGAAGTGTGCAACTTTTTGTCCCCCTTCTTTCCGCTGTAAGGCCCTTACGGCGTTGCGGGGAGGCCCTCGTCGGAAGACAGCGGGGCCGCCGTCAGCATGCGAAAGCGGCCCCGCTGCAGAGCCGTAAGGCCCTCCCGGGTCTACAAAAACGGAAAAACCGGATGACAACGATGGCGGAATGTCAGGATTCCGGCTTCGCCGCTCTCCAGAATTAGAATTTTCAAGTGTTAAATTCCGTGATATTATGATGACAGAAAGACCACCCCAGACCCACCTAAGACCCACCCAAAGGGAGGGTTGTGGTGGGTCTTACCCAAACAGCTCCCTCAACACCGCGAGCGAGCGCAGCTCCGGGAAATCAGGAATATGTATGCGGTAATACTGTATGATGACCTCCACCATCCGGTTGCGCTCCGTGCGCGACATGCGGAAGAGGTGCATCGTGGAGAAGTTCATGCGCATCATCAGCCGTATGAGGGCCGCCTCCTGCGGAAGAAGAACATCGCGGTGGAGGGGAACGGAGGCACAGAAGCAGCCCGAACGCAGGTCAAAGCAGCAGCCGAGAGTGTAGCCGTCGAGGTTCGGGAAAAAGCCGAGGAAACGCGACAAGCGCATGAGAAAGACAAGGTGGAAGTTGGCAAAACCCTCCTCGCGGCCGTCCAGCCACTGGAGACAGTCGGAAATATAGTCGAAGAGACGGCCTCCCTGCTGTTCGCCGCGAAGGGCGTGGCAGAGAAATTCGGCGACGAACATGCCGATGGACAGCTTGCGCGGCTCAGCCTGAAGCGACGGCAGAGGTACGGCAAGACGCACGGCCCGCAGCTTCTGAAGCCGGGCGCGGCGGCTGATGTCACACTCCGCCTCTATCAGCGACAGCGGAGAGAGCATCTGACGGCGCACACCGCCACGGCTGCTGCGGCTCACGGTGACGGCAAAGGACATCCGGCCACACTCACGCGTGAACAGATCGACAATCATCCGGTTGTCCCCATATTTGACGTGGCGGAGCACCAACGCCTCGGTTTTTGTCAACATATTATGCAAAGATAAGGCATTTATGGCAGAAAAACGCCCGATTGGTATATTTTTCCCTAAAAAAATTTTGCAGTATTAAATAAAAGCGGTAACTTTGCACCCGCAAAACAAAAGCGCAATGGTCCCTTCGTCTATCGGTTAGGACGAGAGATTTTCATTCTCTAAAGAGGAGTTCGACTCTCCTAGGGACTACAAATTAAAAAAGAAAAGAATAGAGATGGCAAATCACAAATCAGCAATCAAGAGAATTCGTCAGAGCGAGAAGAGAGCTCTGCATAACAAATATTATGCAAAGACGATGCGCAACGCTGTCCGCAAGTTGCGCGCCCTTACTGACAAGGAAGAGGCAGTGAAACTGTATCCGAGCGTCCAGAAGATGCTGGACAAGTTGGCAAAGACCAACATCATCCACAAGAACAAGGCTTCAAACCTGAAGTCAAAGCTCGCCATGCACGTGAACAAGCTGGGTTAATACGACAACTACTTACAATACAGAGGAGGCTGTATCCTAACGGATGCAGCCTCTTTTTTGTGCCGCAAATATTTCGCCAACTCACAAATATTTAGTAACTTTGCGCTCATAAAAGACTGAAAACAAATTATGGCAGAAGACATAACAAAGGAAAACAATTATTCCGCGAGCAACATCCAGGTGCTCGAAGGACTCGAAGCCGTGCGCAAGCGTCCCGCGATGTACATCGGTGACATCAGCGAGAAAGGTCTCCACCACCTCGTCAACGAGACCGTCGACAACTCCATCGACGAGGCCATGGCCGGCTACTGCACGCATATCGAAGTGACAATCAACGAAGACAACTCAATCACCGTACAGGATAACGGACGCGGAATCCCCGTCGACGAACACAAGAAGCTCCACAAGTCGGCCCTTGAGGTCGTCATGACCGTGCTCCACGCCGGAGGAAAGTTCGACAAAGGCTCCTACAAGGTCAGCGGCGGACTCCACGGCGTCGGCGTGAGCTGCGTCAACGCACTCTCCACACACATGCTCTCACAGGTCTTCCGCGACGGAAAGATCTATCAGCAGGAATACGAACAGGGCAAGCCACTCTATCCCGTCAAGGTCGTCGGAGAGACCGAGCTGCGCGGAACACGCCAGCAATTCTGGCCCGACGCCACCATCTTCACCACCACGGAATATAAATATGACATCATAGCCAAGCGCATGCGCGAGCTGGCATACCTCAATGCCGGAATCACCATCACCCTCACCGACATGCGCCCCGACGAAGAGGGAAAGACACGCCAGGAGGTCTTCCACGCCAAGGAGGGACTCAAGGAGTTCGTCCGCTACGTCGACCGTCACCGCACCCACCTCTTCGACGACGTCATCTACCTCAAGACCGAGAAGCAGGGAATACCCATCGAGGTGGCCGTGATGTACAACACCGACTACTCGGAGAACATCCACTCCTACGTCAACAACATCAACACCATCGAGGGCGGCACCCACCTCGTCGGCTTCCGCATGGCCCTGACACGAACGCTGAAGAAATATGCCGACGCCGACCCCGTCATCTCAAAGCAGATAGAGAAAGCCAAGATAGAGATTGCCGGCGAGGACTTCCGCGAAGGACTGACCGCCGTAATCTCGATAAAGGTCGCCGAGCCGCAGTTTGAAGGCCAGACAAAGACCAAGCTGGGCAACAGCGAAGTGGTCGGAGCCGTCCAGCAGGCCGTCGGAGAGGCCCTTGCCTACTATCTCGAAGAGCATCCCAAGGAGGCGAAGCAGATTTGCGACAAGGTCATCCTCGCCGCCACAGCCCGCATCGCCGCCCGCAAGGCCCGCGAGAGCGTACAGCGCAAGAACCCGATGACCGGCGGCGGACTGCCCGGAAAGCTGGCCGACTGCTCCAACAAGGACCCCAAGACCTCAGAGATATTCCTCGTCGAGGGTGACTCGGCCGGCGGTTCGGCCAAGCAGGGCCGCGACCGCTACACCCAGGCCATCCTCCCGCTGCGCGGAAAGATCCTAAACGTCGAGAAGGTTCAGTGGCACCGCGTCTTCGAGGCGGAGTCCGTCATGAACATCATCCAGAGCATCGGCGTCCGCTTCGGCGTCGAAGGAGAGGGCGACAAGGAGGCCAACATCGACAAGCTGCGCTACGACAAGATCATAATCATGACCGATGCCGACGTCGATGGCTCTCACATCGACACGCTGATTATGACCCTTTTCTACCGCTTCATGCCCAAAGTCATTCAGGAGGGACACCTCTACATCGCCACACCGCCGCTCTATCTCTGCACCTACAAGAACCAGGCGAAGGAATATTGCTACACCGAACAGCAGCGCCAGGCCTTCATCGACAAGTGGGCGGGAGGCGTCGACGACGGCAAGAGTGTCCACACGCAACGCTACAAGGGTCTCGGTGAGATGAATCCGGAGCAGCTCTGGGACACGACAATGAACCCCGAGACGCGCCTCCTCAAGCAGGTGACCATAGAAAATGCCGCCGAGGCAGACGAGATATTCTCCATGCTGATGGGCGACGACGTGGAACCGCGCCGCGAATTCATCGAGAAGAACGCCACATACGCCAATATCGACGCCTGACGCACTGCCCTGCGGAAATGACCGGGAGGATGTCATAGAGACAGGAACAAACCTTTCCAGAGTTGCAGGAAAGATGTAGCGATTATATTAATAAAACCCTGCGGCACAAGCCGGAGGACGTAAGAACGGGAACAGAGAACGATTATGAAAGCTGATCATCACCATCCGACAGCTGCGTCCCTGCTCCCGCTCTGCGTTCTCCGGCTTTTTTGTTTCCTCGCCGCAGTGGCCGCAGAACTGCCGTCGACCGCCAATGGACAACAACGGGACGCCGCCGGTGTCCGACAGTGGGATTCAGTTGGATGGCCCGTAAGCTGGATAAGCCACCCCAATGCGGCTGCCGGAGAACAAGTCTTGTTCCGCCGCAGCTTTACGGGTGAGGGCCGGGCTGTTGCCGGGCAGATAGAAATGACCGTCAGCGGTGCCGCCATCATCTATGTGAACGGCTATAACGTGACGGCCGACGCAATCCCCTTGCCATCCGTGAAGTCCTCTTCCTCAATATCTTCAATTACTCATGCCGCAGGTC
>USFX01000051.1 GCA_900553965.1 uncultured Prevotella sp. | reverse complement strand
TGTTGCTCAGGAACTTATAAATAAAGTTAAATTATAGTGTTGCGGAATTAAGGTTTTCTAAAAAAGCCGCGTAAAATTTGCAGGAATGAAATAAAAGCATTACCTTTGCATCGCATTTGAGAGAAAGTGCTTACGGTTCTCCAAAAGAACGTAAAAGGAAGTTTGGGTGAGTGGCTGAAACCAGCAGTTTGCTAAACTGCCGTACGGGTTTACCGTACCGGGGGTTCGAATCCCCCAGCTTCCGCACTTTCAAGCAATGGTCGATTCATCTAATGGTTAGGATACAAGATTCTCAATCTTGGCATAGGGGTTCGATTCCCCTATCGACTACAAACCGCGAAAAGAGGCTATGCCCAATTAGGCATAGCCTCTTGTTTTGTAATATATCGTAAAACATAAAACAAAGGGGACCCGGTTGCAATTTACACATTTTCGGACTAACCCGAAATATAAATAGCGAAGAATATATAACAAAAAAAAATTGATTGTCTCACGACAACCAATCTTTTATTAACCTTAATAATCTAATACCATGAAAAACACGATGCAAAATTATAATATAATTCTCAATTTACAATCATTTTGCTATAAATAAAGTTCGTTTTTAAATTTATTTAAAAGTTTTACCATCCCATTCAATAGATATTTGCTTAATTATATGATTGACACCCTCACTTTTATTATCAATTGGTATTGTGCTCTGCGGAGATACTTTCATGGTTATGACATTTCCAACATCAGAAAGCCCAGCCGATACGTATAAAGGAATAAGATATTTTCTCAAATCCTCAAACAACTCAACACCCATCGTATCCGGTTTAGCTATGAGCCTATCACTATTTGTCACTATCGGGTCTTCAATCTGAAGTGGAAGCCATTTGGCTGTATAGAACTTTATGCTGCTGAACGGTGTCTTTTCGCCAAAAGAGCGTATGAGACAAATTACGGTTTGGGTCGTATCAGGCAATAAATCTTCAGATGGCAATAATCTCATCTCGACAGACGAGAACTTACTAAGTTCCAGTTTTAGATAATCAGAAGTCAGTTTGGACAGTCTGACACGCTCATCAAATGAATTCGTTATTTCCGCCTCCATTCCGGATTCAGCGAAATCTATAAGGTCCAATCGGTTATTATGGCTCATATATGGGAATAAAGAATCCGGCATCTGACTGAAAACGTCACGCATGGCTGGTTGCTGCTGGGCACCAGCCTGCAACAGACCTGCAAGAAACATGATCAACACGGATAAACTTTTCTTCATCGTCTTTATTTATTTAATATGTTAATGCTGTGGATTCGTCACTGCCAGCTGCATCATCATCAAAGCAGCAAGAGCGGCAGTCTCCGTACGGTAACGGCTTTCTCCAAGATGCACGGACGTATAACCGGCATCAACTGCGGCTTTCACCTCGTCTATTGAGAAATCACCCTCCGGGCCTATCATCACAAGACAATCATCTGCTTCCGGCATATTCTTCAGTTCATCAAACAGATACGTGCGTGGAACTTCCTCATAGCAGTGAGCTATAAATTTATGTCCGGGCGCAGGTTTGGATATGAAGTCCTTAAAGGCCACCATGTCATGCAGAACAGGCTTCCATGCCTTCCGGCTCTGCTTCACGGCCGATACGGCAATCCTGTCCAGACGGGCTGTCTTCATAACCTTGCGTTCTGAGAATTTGCAATTCAGGAACGAAAACTCATTGATACCGATTTCCGTAGCTTTTTCCACCATCCACTCCATCCGCTCCATCATTTTCGTCGGAGCGATGGCTATGTGCAGGTTTGCCTTCCATTGAGGCTGTTGCGGCATTGTCTCCACAATCCTGTACATACACCGGCGTGTGGCGGCAAGCGTCACCTCAGCCCGATAGAACGTGCCATTCCCGTCCATCAGCATCATCTCGTCACCTTCCTTCAACCGAAGGACACGCATGGCGTGTGTTGCTTCCTCCTCCGGCAACTCTTCTGTCGTGACCGCTTCCGGAGCATAGAAAAATCTTGTTTCCTTCATAAGATATTGTGTCTACAATGTCTTTTCCCTATTGTTCAACTCTTCCTTAATCTGTGATGCCAACCGGTAGTTTTCCGTTTCAATGGCCTTATCCAGCTCTTCCTTCAACTTGTCCGTAGCCAATGTATTGATTGGTATGGCCATCCGGTCTGTCTCCGCATTGTATGGAGAACTTTGACGGTACATAAGCCTGTTGTCCATATATATAGGAATATCACTTACCAATGAAAGAAGAACGGCATCACTGAGCCTGATTTTATGCCCGACAAGCGTATCTTTATTTATTATCGCCGTCTGATACTCCCCGTCGACAATATCACTTACCGTTATCTCATAGCCGGCGAGAGAGACAACATCAGTCAGCAAGGCCGTCATAACCTCCGGCAAGAATGTTTCTTTCCTGTTGCGGGCATTATGCCGCATGCCTATCTGCCATTTCATGGCATTATCACACACTACACTGACAGCACGTTTGGCTTCCTTGTCTGTCAGGACAATGACAGCCATACCGTTGCCTCCTACCACTTCTGATATGCTCCTGAAAAAAAGCTGCGTCCTATTCATTCAAGTCATTTATCCTTTTGGGGACGGAAGATGAAAGCGAACAGTACACCGACGATGAGTGCGTATGCGGCAAATGTGTACCAACAAGGCTGCCAATCCACATTTCCACCGGCATCCGTACGCGATGTCACAACAGCCTGGGCTGCCAACGAACCGATGGTCGCTCCGATTCCGTTTGTCATCATCATGAACAGTCCCTGTGCGCTGGAGCGCAAAGAAACATCAGTCGATTTGTCAACAAACAACGAGCCTGATATGTTGAAGAAATCAAATGCCACTCCATAGACAATCATTGAAGCGACGAAAGCCAGCACACCGCTGCCTGGGTTTCCTACTCCCAAGAGACCGAAACGGAACACCCATGCAAACATGGCAATGAGCATGACATTCTTTATACCGAAACGCTTCATGAAGAATGGAATCAGAAGAATACAGCATGTCTCGCTGATTTGGGATATGGAATACAGTATCACTGGATATTTCACGCTCAATGTATCAGCATACTCAGCCACACTGTTGAAACTCTCGATATACGGCGTTGCAAATCCGTTGGTTATCTGCAGACTGACACCGAGCATGGCAGAGAAGATGAAGAATATTGCCATCTCTTTCTGCTTGAACAATGAAAACGCCTTGAGTCCAAGCGCGTCGACCCAGCTCTTGCGCTCACTGTTGTCTGACACGGGACAAGCTGGAAGGGTGAACGTATAGAGAAACAGCACTATGCTTAAAATACCGGATACCAGAAACTGAATCTCACTTATCTTATATCCCATCAGATCCACGAACCACATGGCGCAGATAAATCCTACCGTACCGAATACACGGATTGGCGGGAATGCCTTCACCGTATCCAGCCCCGCTTTCATCAGGGCATTATATGCAACGGAATTGGTAAGGGCAAGCGTCGGCATGTAAAATGCGACACTTATTGAATAAAGCAGGAACAGAACGGCAAACTGTGCGTCAGAACCTGCGATATATCCATACCATGACGCCGCTATCATAAAGACACCGGCCACAAGGTGGCATAAACCCAACAGCAACTGGGCCGGAACCCATCTGTCCGCAACAATTCCCATCAAGGCTGGCATGAATATAGACACGACACCCTGAATCGCATAGAAATTACCTATATCCGAGGCCATCCCGATGCGCCCAAGATACATTCCCATACATGTCAGATATGCTCCCCATACTGCGAACTCAAGAAAGTTCAGCAGCGATAAACGTACTTTAAGATTCATAATTATTTTATTAAATTTCCATCTTTAAATGCCCTGAGACGGTCTTCTCCGTCCCTAACCAATATGATTGTGCCGCCCAGCCATTCCGTATGCGGCAGCTCTTCATCAAACGTATAACAGTCGGTGACGACGCCGGACATGATTTCAACGACGCATTGCGCCATTCTCCGGTCACCGTCCACCACTTCATTTGCTGCTACTCTTCTCCGCTTCCCGTTCCCTGACAGCATGTTGCAAAGGTTTTATTCGTTTCATGTCACCGTGTGACAGCGGCTTGCGGACAGTGTCCGTCACGGCCATCCGGTGCGGATTAGCCTTCACGGCCATCATGGTATCAACAGGCGTGCTCGTGATGCTGTCTGCCGGTTCCTCCACAATCTTCTTATGAAATCGGATGAGCTGTATCTGATTTATAAACAGCAGCTTAACCGTGTTTGATTCATCCGTTCCTCTATTCAGATATATGAAGCCACTGATAGCTTTCACCTTGTTTGTCGTGTTCTCCGGTACTCTCAGTTGGGCTATGCCCGAAACAGAAATATGAGTGACGTGGGTAGAGACGCTGTCATTGTCATACTTCACTGCCAGATAAGCCACGGCGTCCTTCGTTCCTCCTTGATATACAAAATCAGCCATAAAATTCAGCAGAAAACTGTCTCCCTTTCTGAAGGTGGAATCACCTTCTATCTTGAAATCCAGCCTATTGTACGGAGGAGCCGGCGTCATAACGGCAGAAACGGCGTCATGCCAGATATTGGCCGTATCGCCGTTTTCGCTCAGCTGGGCATACTTGTTCATGTCGCTTGAAGTGGCTCCCAAGGCGATAGCATTATTTTCCATGCGTTCAGAGACCCGTTTGTATATCTTATGGAGCATTTCGGCGTTGCTGTAATAATAGACAAGCGACGAGTCGAACTCCGCCTCTGTAACCCCGTATTTCTTCAGAACGGCATGATAATACAGTTCTCTCCTGTAAACCGGAGTATTCACATTCAGTGACGGATTGCCGGCACTGCCCATGTCCCTATAAGCTACAGCCTGCGCGAAATGATAGTCATAAAGAATATCCTCCATTTCATCGGGCTGTATGTACTCCTTCGGCACACCGGGCTTACACGAAGCCGCAAGCAGCATAACCATGATTGCCGGCAACATAAGACTGCGATATATCCTCATGCTCCTATTCATTCAGATTTTTCCTCCCCGTTCTTGACATTATTTTCGTTGCCGGATTTCATACCCGTCAATGAGACAGAGCTGAGCTCATTGCGAAAGAACAACAGCAGCAACACAAATCCGACGCTTATGCTGGCATCTGCAAAATTGAAAATCGGGCTGAAGAATATGAAATCCTCACCACCGACAAACGGCATCCACTGAGGCCACGTCGTCACAATGAGCGGGAAGTAGAACATATCCACGACCTTGCCCATGAGAAACGGAGCATATCCGCTACCGAAAGGAACGAAATAAGACGTGTAGAAATCAGATGATGCATTGAATATCAGACCATAGAACATACAGTCAATCATATTCCCGACTGCTCCCGCGACAACCATCGACAGACATACGATATAGCCGGTACGTGCTTTCTTCTTCACTTGCAGATAAAGATAATATCCAAGCACACCTATCATTATGATACGGAATATGGACAGCAAGAGCTTGCTGCCGATTTCCATACCGTATGCCATGCCGTTATTTTCGATGAAGCATATCTTGAACCAGTCGGCTATCTGTATGCTTTCATGGAGAGTCATGTTCGTCTTGACCCAAATCTTTATAAGCTGGTCTATCAAAAGAATGGCTATAACCAAAAGTATAGCCATTCTTCCGTTAGTCAATACATTTCCGGATTTTCTCATTTTTTTCTGTTCTGCTTTGACTCTACGCTCAACGTTGCATGAGGTACGGCACGCAGACGCTCTTTAGGTATCAACTTGCCTGTCAAACGATCAATTCCGTATGTCTTGTTCTCTATGCGCACGAGCGCAGCTTCCAGACCCTGAATGAACTTCTGCTGACGGCTGGCCAACTGCACCAACTCTTCTTTGCTCTGAGTTGCACTTCCTTCTTCCAATATCTTGTAAGTCGGAGATGTGTCGTCAACATCATTCCCGTCCTGATTCATCAAGACTCTCATCATCTGATCATAATCACGTCTGGCCAAAGCCAGTTTTTCGTTGATAATGGTCCTGAACTCTTCGAGTTCCTCGTCATTGTAGCGTGTCTTTTCTGTCATAATAGAAAGGTTTTTTAGTTATTAATATTACATATCTTCTATATCTTCTCAACCTTTATGAAGGCTGTCAGACCGTCAAGATCGATTTCGGCACCGTCGTTGTCCTCCAGCGTGATGCTGTTGGCAAGCACCTGTGTCTTGATATAGTCGGCAAAACCGTTGACGGCAGCCGAGATGCGCTCATTCTGCGATACTGTCACATTGATGCGGTCAGTTATCTCAAGACCAGTGTCCTTACGCAGGTTCTGGATTCTGTTAATCAGTTCCCGGGCCATACCTTCGTTCTTCAGTTCCTCGGTCAGCTCCACTTCAAGGGCTACGGTCAGATTGCCCTCGTTGCTTACGAGCCATCCCGGAATATCCTCGCTTATGATGTCGACGTCGGCAACCTCAACAACGGCTTCCTGACCGTCTATGTTCAAAGCGATGCTGCCGTTCTTCTCCAATGATGCGATATCCTCCTGACTGAGGGTGTCCATCTGCGCGGCAACGGCTTTCATCAGCTTGCCGAACTTCTTGCCCATCGTGCGGAAGTTGCACTTCACTTTCTTGACCAGCACATCAGAGCCTACAACAAACTTCAGCTCTTTGACGTTAACCTCACTTATTATCAGGTCCTTAACGGCGTCGATGTGCTTCTGCTGCTCTTCGTCAACAGCCGGAATCATGATGGCCTGCAGCGGCTGGCGCACCTTGATGTTCACCTTGCGGCGCAGGGCGAGAACCATTGACGTTATCTTCTGAGCCATGCCCATGCGGATTTCCAGATCCTTGTCGATGAAGGATTCATCGGCTTCGGGGAACTTGGCCAGATGGACAGAGCATACGTTGTCACGGCCCGTCACGGCTGTCAGGTCAAGATAGAGACGGTCTGCGTAGAACGGAGAGAACGGAGCCAGCAGTTTGGCAACGGTCTCCAGACACGTGTACAGAGTCTGATATGCCGACTGTTTGTCCTTATCCATTTCCTTGCCCCAGAAGCGTTTGCGGTTCAGACGCACATACCAGTTGGAAAGATCGTCATTGACAAACGACTCAATCAGTCGTCCGGCACGTGTCGGGTCATATCCGGCCAACTCCTTGTCGACGCCCTTTATCAGCGTGTGGAGTACGGACAGAATCCAACGGTCAATCTCCGAACGCTCTGCAATGGGTACTTCGGGCTGTGAATAGTCGAAGCCATCGACGTTGGCATAGAGGCTGAAGAATGAATACGTATTATATAATGTGCCGAAGAACTTGCGGCGCACTTCGTCCACTCCATCCGGGTCGAACTTGAGGTTGTCCCAGGGCTCCGAGTTGGTCATCATGTAGAAGCGCACAGGGTCAGCACCATATTTGTCCATCATGTCAAACGGATTGACAACGTTGCCGACGTGCTTGCTCATCTTGTTGCCCTTTGAGTCGAGGACAAGTCCGGTTGAGATGACGTTCTTGAAAGCCACGCTGTCAAACACCATCGTTGCTATGGCATGGAGCGTGAAGAACCAACCGCGCGTCTGGTCCACTCCCTCATTGATGAAGTCGGCCGGGAAGGCCTTGCGGTCGTCAATGGCCCCCTTGTTCTCAAACGGATAGTGAATCTGCGCATACGGCATGGAACCGGAATCAAACCAAACGTCAATGAGGTCGCTCTCACGCTTCATCGGTTTTCCACTTTCGCTCACGAGCACGATGTCGTCAACGTACGGACGGTGGAGGTCTATCCTGTTGTAATTCTCTTCCGAATAATCACCGGGCGCAAATCCCTTGTCCTTCAGCGGATTTGACTTCATAACGCCGGCGGCTACAGACTTCTCTATCTCATCGTAGAGTTCCTGCAAGCTGCCAATGCAGATTTCGCCGCCGTCACCGTCACGCCATATCGGCAGAGGTGTTCCCCAGAAACGCGAGCGCGAGAGGTTCCAGTCGTTCAGGTTCTCCAGCCAATTGCCGAAACGTCCCGTACCGGTTGACTCCGGCTGCCAGTTGATGGTCTTGTTCAGTTCCACCATGCGCTCCTTCTTGGCCGTAGAACGTATGAACCAGCTGTCCAGAGGATAATAGAGCACGGGCTTGTCCGTACGCCAGCAGTGAGGATAGTTATGTGTATGCTTCTCTATCTTCAGCGCCGTTCCCTCCTGCTTCATCTCCATACAGATGATGATGTTGAGGTCCTCTGCCTTGCTTGCAGCCTTTTCATCATACTTTCCGTTGACAGTGAACTCCGGCTTATATGCGTTCTTCACGAAATCGCCGGCATGATGGCCGTATGCAGCTGTGTCTACACATGCCGCCATGAAATTGGCGTCCAGCTCGTCCAGCACATAATATTTTCCTTCGAGATCGACCATCGGACGCGTTTCTCCTTTCTTGTTTATAAGGAAGAGCGAAGGAATCTGAGCCGCAGTGGCGACCTTGGCATCGTCGGCACCGAATGTCGGTGCGATATGTACGATACCAGTACCGTCTTCCGTCGTGACATAGTCACCGGGGATTACGCGGAAGGCGTTTTCGCTCAGTTCGACGAAGCGGTCCTTGCCATTCTCTCCGTCGAAGACCTTGTCGGGATGAGCTTCAGCATATTCCTTCACGTATGCGGGAGAGTTCTCGTCAAGTTTCATGCACGGCTTCACCCACGGCATCAGCTGTGTATAGCGTATTCCAACGAGTTCCGAACCGAGATATGCTCCCACGATTCGGTAAGGGACGACTTTGTCACCATGCTTATATCCGTCCATCGGCAACTCGGCTCCCTCCGGTTTCAGATATGCGCCGAGACGTGCTTCGGCCATTATGACGGTTATTGGTTCGTCATTATACGTATTGTATGTCTGTACAGCCACATACTTGATGCCGGGGCCGACACACAAAGCTGTGTTCGAAGGCAGTGTCCACGGGGTGGTTGTCCACGCTGCAAAATACGGCGTTCCCCACTCCGTCCATTCCGCTTTCGGTTCGGTTATCTTGAACAGGGCCGTAGCCGTAGTGTCCTTCACGTCGCGGTAGCATCCGGGCTGGTTGAGCTCATGGGAGCTAAGGCCCGTACCGGCGGCGGGAGAATAAGGCTGGATGGTATAGCCCTTATAGAGCAATCCTTTGTTGTAAAGCTGCTTGAGCAACCACCAAAGGGTCTCGATATATTTATTGTCGTATGTGATATAAGGATGGTCAAGGTCTACGAAATAGCCCATCTGCTCCGTTAGCTTGCGCCATTCGGCCGTGAACTTCATGACGTTCTCGCGGCACTTGTGGTTATAATCGCCTACGGAGATATACTTGTCCGACTCCTTATTGTCAATGTCAGCCTTGGTTATGCCGAGCTCTTTCTCAACGCCCAGCTCGACGGGCAGTCCGTGGGTGTCCCAGCCGGCCTTACGGCGCACCTGAAAACCCTTCATGGTCTTATATCTGTTGAAAGTGTCCTTTATTGAACGGGCCAATACGTGGTGAATACCTGGGTGGCCGTTAGCAGATGGAGGTCCCTCAAAGAATACGAACTGAGGACAGCCTTTACGCTCGTCTATTGATTTGTCAAACACCTTATCTTTATTCCACGCCTCAAGAATATCATTGTTTACCTGAGTCAGGTCCAAGCCATTATATTCGGCAAATTTCTTAGCCATATCTGATTTTGTTTTCTTTATTTTTATATAGGGCGCAAAGATAGTGCTTTTTTTTTAGCCCGCAAAATAAATAATTATTTTTAATAAATCCACGTGATGGCATTGCTCCTGCAATTTCCGCGGTCTGTCGCCGACCGAAGAGGCCATCTGAGGGATGGGACAAGTACGCTCAGGAAATGTTAAAAACTCAGAATTAAACGTACAAACGCCTTTCTGATTTTCCCGATTTCGTGAGATAAAGCATCAAAGAACGAAAAAACAGTCAAAAATCGTGTGCAATTTTAATTAGTTGATGTACTTGATGTTATGACGATTAATACCGAAGTGTGCAATAATTCCGGTTCTGAGCTTTTGTCGTAAGGGCCTCCCGGGGTCGCAACGGGGCGCTCGTTGCATCGCAACGGGCACGCCGTTGTCGTGCGACGGCGGCCTTTTCGCACCCCCGGGAGGCCCTTATTGGTCAGCCGGAAGATTTCCGAAAGCGAAAAATAGCGCCAAAATGTCAACATTTCAGCATTTTTCCGCTCTTTTTCGGAGAAAGTCAAATGTTAAATTTGGTAATCCATCCTGACAGCAAAAGCTGTTCTGATGACATGAAAACACGACGGGCCCGCCATACAAATAAGATATTGGCGGGCCCGTCGTATATGTCTGACGTGCTGTGACGGCAGGATAATCACATGTCGATGTCTATCAACCTGAACTTCTTGTCAAACTTCAGTTCGATGCGGTTTGAAAGCTTCACTTCGTATTCACGGCGGTCTCTTTCGATTTTCATCACCGTCACATCAGGATAGTTTGCCTTGACGTAATCCATGATCTGAGCCGGGATGACAGCTGCCGGGACGCCGGTCTGGCGACAGTCGACTTCAGTCCAGTTTCCTTTGCCGTCGAAATCGACATGGCTCCCGTCTGCGAACATCACTTCATAGCTTTTCGACACAATCTCGTTTTCAACCTTCGCAAGTGCCACCTTACGGCCGGCAAAATGCTGAGTAATGAACTGCTGCGCATTTGCAGGCAGCTGACTGACCGCAATGGGCTTCTCATTATCGGCACAGGCTATCGTTGCGCACAAGGTCAGCAGGCACGCAAGAATAAATGTCAATCGTCTCATAATTTTCATTTTTATCAGGTTTAATATATACTTAATGTATATGTTGGATTAAAATAACGCTCTTTGGTTTAACCGCCATCAAAAAAAAATGTTACAGACCGCGCATGGACAGGGATATGCGGTTGCGCTTGCGGTCTATCTCCGCCACGCGCACTTTCACGTGCTGATGGAGATGGACTACCTGCGTAGGGTCTGAGACATAGCGGTCGGCCATCTGTGAGATATGGACGAGACCGTCGTTATGGACACCAATGTCGACAAATGCGCCGAAATTGGTTATGTTGGTGACGATGCCGGGGAGTATCATGCCCTCGGAAAGATGGTCTATGGACGTTATGTTGGCGGCAAACTCAAATTCCTCAATATGTTCACGCGGGTCGCGCCCGGGTTTCTCCAGTTCGGCCATGATGTCCTTCAGGGTCGGCAATCCGACTTCCGGTGTTATATAGCGGTGGATGTTCACGGCCTTGCGCTTGGTCTCGGAACGGATGAGTTCCGTGACGCTGCATCCGTTGTCCTTTGCCATCTGCTCCACGATTTTGTAGCTTTCGGGATGGACGGCACTGTTGTCGAGCGGATTCTTGGCGTCCGGTATGCGGAGGAAGCCGGCACACTGCTCAAAGGCGGACGGTCCGAGGCGCGGGACTTTCTTCAGTTGAGCACGACTCGTGAATGCTCCGTGCTCGCGGCGGTACTCCACGATGTTCTTCGCCAGCGTCGGTCCAAGTCCGCTGACGTATGTGAGCAGATGCTGGCTCGCCGTGTTGAGGTTGACGCCCACGGTGTTGACGCATCTTTCCACTGTCTGGTCAAGGCTCTTCTTGAGCTTCGTCTGGTCCACGTCATGCTGATATTGCCCTACCCCGATGCTCTTCGGATCAATCTTGACCAGTTCGGCCAACGGGTCCATCAGACGGCGGCCTATCGACACGGCACCGCGCACGGTCACGTCCTTGTCCGGAAATTCGCCGCGGGCGACCTTTGAAGCGGAATAGACCGAGGCTCCGTCTTCGCTGACAACGAATACCTTGACCGGTTTTTCATTCGGGTTCTGTCCGACGGCACCGGCCTTGACAATCCTGTCTATGAAGTCCTTTGTCTCACGGCTTGCCGTTCCGTTGCCGATAGCAATGGCCTCGATGGCATATCGGGAAAGCATTTCCCGGACCTGCGTCTCTGCCTGAACCTGTTTGGAAACAGGCGGATTGGGAAATATCGCTTCATGATGAAGGAGATTGCCTTGGGCATCAAGACATACGACCTTGCATCCGGTACGGAATCCGGGATCGACGCCCATCACACGCTTCTGACCGAGTGGTGCGGACAAAAGGAGCTGACGCAGGTTCTCGGTGAAGACATTTATAGCCTCGTCGTCGGCTTTCTCTTTGCTCAGAGCGGCAAATTCGGTCTCAATGGATGGTTTCAGAAGGCGTTTATAACCGTCGGCCACGGCTTCACCAACCAGTCGGCCGCACGGCCCGGCGCCTTTTACGAACAGTCGCTCTTTTAGGGGCGCAACGGGCGCCGCACCCCTTGGGGAAGGCTGCGCTGCAAGGCGGAAAGCGCAGTGCCGCGGCCGCAGGGCGGATGGCCCCGCCGGGGCAGAAAAAATGATAACCAGACAAATCAGGATACTATGCTAATCAGGGAAGTGACCGATGTCATCGAGCGTTTCGCACCGCTCGCATGGCAGGAATCGTACGACAACGCAGGCTTGATCGTGGGGCGCCCGGACGACGAGGTGCACAGGGCGCTGCTGGCCGTGGACGTCACGGACGAAGTGATGGCCGAGGCCGAACGCGAAGGGTGCGACATGGTCATCACGCACCATCCGATCGTTTTCCATGCGCTCAAGCGCTTCAATTCGGCAGACCAGGTGCAGCGCTGCGTCGAACGGGCTATCCGCGGCGGCATTGCGCTCTATGCGTGCCACACCAACCTGGACAGCGCCCCCGGGGGGATGAGCTGGCGGCTGGCCGAGATGCTGGGCGTGGGGGACTTGCGCGTGCTCCAACCCGCGCAGGCGGACGAAAAGGTCGGGTTCGGCGTGGTGGGCGAGCTGCCCGAGCCGATGGCTACGGTGGAGTTCATGCGCCGCATGCAGCGCGTGCTGGGCGTTCGGGTCGTGCGCCACAGCGACATCGCTTCGCCCGAGGTGCGGCGCGTGGCGGTCTGCACCGGTGCGGGGGCTTCGATGATCGGCGACGCGCGCCGTGCCGGGGCTGACATATACGTCACGGCGGATATGAAGTACAACGACTTCATGACGCCGGATAAAGCTCTCACCGTAGCGGATATAGGCCATTTTGAAAGCGAATATTGCGCAATTCAGATTTTATTTGATATTTTGTCGAAAAATTTGATTACCTTTGCGGTTCGCAAGAGTGAAAGCTCTCGCAATCCGGTGAACTATTTGGTTTAAGTCTAAACTATACAAGTACATTATATGGCAACACAGAAGAAAACTGCCGACGTTGACTATTCGATGCAGGAGAAGATCATCGCACTCTATGAATTGCAGAAGATCGACAGCAAGATCGACGAAATCAACAAGGTGAAAGGTGAACTGCCTCTCGAGGTTCAGGATCTCGAAGACGAGATGACCGGCCTGAAAACCCGGATCGACAACATCAATGCCGAAATCGAGGAGCTGAACACGCTCACCAAGCAGCGCAAGCGCGAGGTCGACCAGGCCAAGATTCTCATCGGCAATTACAAGGAGCAGCAGAACAACGTGCGCAACAACCGCGAGTTCGATGCCATTACCAAGGAGATCGAGTACCAGGAACTGGAGATCGAACTGGCCGAG
Source organism: uncultured Prevotella sp. (assembly GCA_900553965.1). Classification (GTDB taxonomy): domain Bacteria; phylum Bacteroidota; class Bacteroidia; order Bacteroidales; family Bacteroidaceae; genus Prevotella. The sequence goes on along the minus strand of USFX01000051.1, from coordinate 472 downwards.
AAGCGCCTCAAGGAGTACGCCGCCGGTGTGAAAGCCAAGAAACTCCAGCTGGAGGAGGCCGAAGCCGTAGCGGAAGGCCGTGCCGCCGACCTGGCTGCCAAGAAGAACGAACTGGAAGGGATCGAAGCCGAAACCGCACCCCAGGTCGCAGAGTACGAAGTACAGGCCGACCGGGTCAAGGCCAAGATCGACGAGCGCCTGTTGTCGGCCTATGGCCGCATCCGCAGCAATGTGCGCAACGGGCTGGCGGTCGTGACCGTGAAGCGCGATGCCTGCGGCGGTTGCTTCAACCGGATTCCCCCGCAGCGCCAGGTGGAGATTCGCCAGGGCAAGAAACTTATCGTCTGCGAATATTGCGGACGTATCCTTGTGGCCGATCCCGAAGAGGGGCTGGAATAGCCCTGTGGAAAAATTAAGAAAGCAGGCCGGAGTGTACACTCCGGCCTGCTTTGCATTGGGGGGCAAGTCCCGG
>USFX01000050.1 GCA_900553965.1 uncultured Prevotella sp. | reverse complement strand
AGTCCATCATGTACGATAACTTCGGAGGATAGTCTCTGCGCCCGAGCTTCACAGAGAGGCACATAGGCCGAAAGCCATAAATAAAAGCCGTCTCATGTGACAGAAAACGGATTAACGTTCCGCCACGCTGTCGCGAGAGACGGCTTTTTGTGTATAGATTAAAAACATACCGGATTTTGGATACACCGTGGGCGTCCCTACTTTAGGGACCCTACATTGAGAAAGTTCTTAGCCGCGTCCATTGCGTCATTAATGATGATTCTGCGGTACCTGAACATTACGACGTGGCTTTGTGTTTAAAATAATAATTATATATCAGATATTCCGTATGAATTCCGTCAGATTCTCGCCGCCGTCGAGGTTGAGTTTCTTTCTCAGGCGGTAGCGGGCCGTCTCGATGCTTCGTACGGGCGTGTTGAGCAGCGACGCCATCTCCTTGCTGCTCAGTCCCATCCTGAGATATGCGCAGAGCTTTCGGTCGTTCGTCTTCAGGTCCGGGAAGCGGGCCGTCAGCGTCTTCATGAAATCGTCGTAGACCATGTTGAAGTTCTCCTCAAACTTCTCCCAGTTGTCATCGTCGTTCATGTTTGTCTGTATGCTTTTGCGTATCTCTTGTATCTGCCGTGTCAGCCGCGCCTTAGGGTCGCCGCGCCTCATGCTTTCCGAGAGCTCCGCCATTTCCCCGTCTATCTGTTGGAGCATGTCGTTCTTGCGCATGAGGTTCATCGTCGAGTCCGACAGCTGGCTCTGCTTGTGCTTCAGTTCCGTGTCCAGCTGCTCGTTGCGCATTTCGGCGAGCTGGTGCTTGCGTTTCTCCCGTTCCACCTGCAGCTTGATTTCCTGCTCGCGCATCTGCCGTTCCTGTTCCGCCTTGATGCGCACCAGTTCCCGTTCCGTGCGCCGCTTAATTATTTTCAGGACATACCGGCATGCCAGTCCCGCCGCCACTATATATATAATGTATGCCAGCCACGTCTCATACCATGCCGGAAGAACCTTGATGACGGCTTCAATCTCTTGCGTCCGTCCGCTGATACGGTTGAGAGCCCGCACGCGGAACTTATATGTACCGCTCGGTAGCTGGGTGTATTCCTTGTATGGCGCGCTCATCGGACGGCTCCACTCCTTGTCATATCCTTCGAGCATACAGCGGTATTCCACGTTGTTCATGCCCGTATATTCCGGCAGGGCGAATTCAATCTTTATGGAGTTGAGACTGTGCGGCAGCTTCACGTCCGTGTCGTCGGCTGCTGGAGCGGCAAGATAGATGACACTGTCCGTTTCCGCCGTCGACATTATGCGCCGTATGATGAGGCGGTTGTCGTCGGTCGGCGCTTTCGGCTTGCTTCCGATGATGTAGAATCCGTTGTCGTGGTTGACGATGGTGTGGGCCGAATCCAGCTGGCTGACGTCGCCGAGACCGAGCTGAAGCCTGTCCGTGATGCCGCGCAGCGATATGCTGTCCACGACGTACCGGCCGTCCCGTCCGCGTTTGGCCACGGCGGCGAAGTGGGCTTTCATGGCCATTATCTTGCCGTCCGGCGTCTGGAACACCTTCAGCGGAGTGCCGTAGTTGTTGAATATCGTGCTTGTCGGTTTGTCGTAGACCAGCTTCCTCTGTGCCGCGTCATACCGGTAAAAACCGTCAACGGCCGATATGCGCATCCCGTCGGCCATGCTGCAGAGCACGTTGTTCTCGTCCATCAGCAGCCCGTGGCCCTTGCCGTATCGTTCGACGACGGTGGCGTCGGTCAGCGTCGCGTTCAGCCGGACGCGGTAGACACCCTTCTGCCAGTGACAGATCCATATCGTTCCGTCCTCGCCCTCCATGAGCGAACCGCTCTGGATGTCGGCAATGGCGTCGAGCCGGCTGTGAAGACGCAGACTCTTGCCGTCGTCATGGAGAACGCAGAAGCCCTTATAGTCAGCCGTCATGATGTAGCCCGGGTGGCGTTTGAGCGGACAGAAGTTCCACGTACCTTCCTGTTCCCCGATGCGGCTGCATCGCTCTCCGTCCACGATATATGCCCCGCCGTCGGCGGCACAGAGCAGCCGGTTGCCGATGACGCGCAGGTTCCAGACCTGTCCGGCCATGCCCGCCACGGGCTGCGGACGGTGTGGGTGCGGCTCGCTGCTCAGCGGCATGGGCAGCGAGAACAGTCCCTGATTCGTTCCGATGTAAAGTCTTCCCCGATAGACGGCCGAGGCATATCCCGTTCCGACGCTGTTCCGGGACCCGAGCAGGTCGCGGTAGGGGGCGTCCGCAATGACGTAGGAGATTCCGTTGTCCAGTCCGAGCCATACGTTGTTCTGCCGGTCAAAGGCCACGGACAGCACCGTGTTGTTCTGCAAGCCGGTGTAGATGTTGGCGTAGGTGACGGCTCCCGTGTGCCTGTTCTTCAGGATGAGGCCGCTGCTGACCGTTCCGAACGCCATATAGTCGGTGCTGATCGTCGCGCAGAATATCTGTCCTTCGCGCAGGATGGGCGTGATGTCCATGGGGTAGGGGAGAGTCGTCCGGCCGTCGTACGTGAAGACGCCGTCGCCGGCTGTGGCCAGAAGCATCTGCTGTCCGTCCTGCATGATGGCCCTGACGGTTCGTCCGCGTATGGGTTCCGTGCCGGGTAGGTTGACCGTCCTGTCGCCCGTGATTTCGTGGATGCCCTCCTTGCTCGCGAAGATGAGCCTTCCGCCGATGACGGCCGAGCTCTCGATGCGCACGTTCTGTCTGAGATTGACGGTGCGGCCGTCTTTCTGATGGATGAAGAAATTGCTCTTGCCCTGAAAGACAATGTCGCCGTTCATGTCGTGGATGGCCCATATCTCGCCGAAGTTACGTTCGTCATCCGCAAGTTCTCCGGCCAGCGAGTGGAACCGGAGGCTGTTTGTCGCGGCGTCGTGACTGTAATATCCGAACTCGTTCGTCGCTCCGGCATATATGACGCCGCGTTTGTTGTCGTAGAGCACGGCCCTGATGTTGGTGTGATTGGGTATTGACATCTGTGTCCACCGGTAGCCGTCAAAACAGAGCAGACCCGTGTTGTTGGCGAAAAGCATGCGGCCGTCGTCGGTTTGGGACACACACCAGTTCTGCGTTCCGCTGTTATAGTCGGCCGGGGAAAAATTCCTCAACACCGGAAGTTGGGCTGTCACGGAGATGATGGCAGTCAATAGAAAATATAAGGTGATGATAAGCGTTTTGTTATTCATAGCTGCAAATGTAGTGATAAAAGGTGGAAAAGCAGGAGAAGTGAGGCTCTTTTTATGATATATTAAGCTATAAAACAGTGGATTATGGGGTAATTGACGTAATGGAAGTGAGGTGATTAAAATAGAAAAGTGAGTTTTTTACGTAGTGTTTTTCTTGATTTATCACTCCCGAAAATATAAATTTGCAGCCGAGAACAATCAATCTATTGGCTAAAAAACTTAAAACCATACATTATGAATAAATCGTTACTCACCGCAGCCATGACGCTGCTCACAACCGCGACATTCGCACAGTATATCAATGAAGTTCCCGCAGGAGGCTTTGATGTCACCAAGGGCAAGGACTTCGTCGTGCTCTACGCTCCGGACAACATCATCTCCGCCATGGGAAGCACGCTCATCTCCAATAACAATCTGGACGCCACCCAGACCGACAACGTTCTGGAATATTGGGTTACGGATTGGGACAAGAAAGACCTCACATTATATAATGTACCTGAGGAGGGCGTCAAGAACTCGTTCGGAACGGACGGCTACATCAACGCCACGCCGCTTTATGAGTGGGGTACGGGTGTGTTCATCCCCAAGGCCAAGCCCTACGACCTCTCCAAGGTCACTGACGCCCACCATCTCCACATCGGTCTGCGCGACTTCGGCTCGGCTCCTTCGCAGTATAAGTTTGCCATCGGTTCACAGAAGACCATCAAGACAAACGGTTTTCAGATTGAGGTCAACATCGACTATGCCGCTGAAGACGGCGAATATGTCGGCGTAGGAAAGATTGCCGGAGGAAACGACGGTAAGTGGTATTATCTCGACATCCCCGTGAGTACGCTCGTTGACGAAAACGGCGACTTCGGTTTCACCTACGATTTCTCACAGGCCATCACCGACGGCGTCTTCGCCTTCTCGTTCAACAAGCCCGTCTGCTCAACGGCCAAGAAGACCGGTCCGGCACCCGGCGAGAGCGTCTATACTTACGAGATCACCAAGCTCGGCTCGGCGCTGTCCATCGACCACGTGTTCTTCTATGTTCCGACATCTGACGGAATCAGCGAGATGAAAGTTAGTAGTAATAGTGATGATATAGAGGCTGTATATGACCTGTCCGGACGCCGCACCGTTATGAACCGTCCCGGCATTTATGTGATCAAGACGGCCCAGGGTATGAAGAAAGTTGCTGTCAAGTAACAGTTTTGTGGTTAGTTAGTAGTTAGTTGGGAAAGGAACCGGAACGATTCTTCCGGTTCCCCACCCAAGACCTTTCGTTACCTTAATGGATTTACACATTATTATATATATACGACCTGAACAAAAGAACAATCTATGAATATGACGACAAAGTTTCTCACCTCCGCGCTACTCATGGCAGCCATAGCGCCTATGTCCGCAGCGGCACAGGTGACACAGGTGGATGTTGTCCCCTCGGGCTATACGCTCGTGTGGGGTGACGAGTTCAACGCCGACCAGCTCAATGAGAATATCTGGAACATTGAAGTTAACGGCAACGGCGGCGGCAACCAGGAGTTGCAGTACTACCGCCGCGAGAACGTCTCGATGGGTGCTGACCCGAAGAGCGGCGAGCGTTGTCTCGTCCTTACGGCGCGCCGTGAAAGCTATATGGGCCGTAGCTTCACCTCCGGCCGTATCAATTCGCTGAACAAAGCCGCTTTCAAGCACGGCATCATACAGGCCCGGATCAAGTTCCCCCGCACCGCCGACGGTCTCTGGCCCGCCTACTGGATGATGGGAAACGACATGAACAAATACGGATGGCCGCGCTGCGGTGAGATAGACATCGTCGAGCTGGGCCATGCCAACGGTATCAAGGACGGAACGCAGGACCGCTATTTCGGCGGTACGCTCCACTACGGACCTGACGCCAGCGCCGAGAAGCATCAGCAGATTCCGATTGAATATCTCGCACCCGAGACCAATCCCATCACCAACGACGAATACCACATCATCACCGTCGAGTGGGATGACAACAATCTCTCCATGTACTATGACCTCGAAGCCTTCACGGCTGCCGCAAAGCGCCGCGCCCGCTATTTCACCACTTCCGTGGAATATTCCGACGCCGAGCTTGCTCCCGGTCACTATTTCCAGAAGCCTTTCTTCCTGCTCTTCAACCTCGCCGTTGGCGGATGGTATCCCGGAATACTCGATCCCGCCGGAATCACGGCCCTGCCCAACGCCGGTGACGAAGCCAGGATGTACGTCGACTGGGTTCGCGTCTATCAGTCTGACACCGACGAGGCTGCCCAGTTCCTCTATGTCGACGAGACCGGCGACCGCCCGACCAACATCCCCGAGGAGCCGGAACCCGACCCCGAGCCAGACACGAAGACCGAGCTGAGCGGTTTTGCCACCAAGGCGCTTGACGCCGAGGGCAATCCGACGTTCGACTTCAGCGACGTTTCCGATGCCGTGCTCATCAGTACGAGCGACGGCGTGCGCGGCCATCTCTACGAGGCTGGCGCGACGGTGACCGACTACAACGTCAACAACGTCAACCGCAACCTCTATATTTGGGACAATACCTACGTGGCCGTCTCACGCGACGGCGAGACCAATTCCTTCGGCTGGGGCGAGGGCTACAACAAGTTCACCGTGGGTGCGGTGGGATGGTCAGGCCTCGGCTTCAACATCAAGGGCGAGGACCTCTCCATGATTGACGACAGCTATTGGCTTCACTTCGCCATGCGTGCCACCGATCAGCTGATGCACACGTCCCATACCGTCACTGTCAGCAACGCCCAGTTCATCATCGGCAACAGCGACGGAAAGCTGGCCTCCATCGGCGACTTCAAGCGCGACGGCGAGTGGTATTTCTTCGACATTCCTGTCAAGGCCTTGCGTCAGTTCGCCAATCCCCTTCTCGGCGACAACCCCGCGGCTTTTGACGACAACATCATCGCTTTCAGCAGCGGCGGAATCACCGACGCTGAGGTCTGCTTCGACAATATCTTCTTCTATAAGAGCAAGTCAAAGGAGATTCCCGCCTATACCGACACCAATGCCAACCTCGGCCGCTACGGCTACAAGAGCCTCGACGACGACGGCCGTCCCGTCTTCTCGTTCGATGGTGTGACCGACATCGTGCCGCTTGTGCTGTCCGGTGACACGTGGGAGGCGCTCACCGCCGGCGGTACCTACGCCGAGGGCGAGTCGCTCATCCGTCCCGAACACGACAACAGCGAGCAGGGCGGACGCAACAACTTCTTTGTTTGGGGCGACCCGCAGACTATGACCGTCAAGGCCGTCACCGACGTTCCCAACTCCTTCGGCCGCGTTCCCTACGGCGGATTCTCTGCCTATACGTCTGCCCGCAATCCCGGATGGAACGGTGCCGGCTGGGCTTCAATCGCCGGACAGGGCAACAACCCTACGCCCAAAGACCTCTCCATGATTGACGACAGCTATGTCCTCCACCTCTCGCTGCGCTCTGATGCCGCTGTTGCCCATGTGCCGGTGATGATCCGCTTGGGCAGCAAGGATGAAGATGCTGCCCTCGTTTTCGGAAGTTACTCCGACAAACCCATTTTCGCCGACTTCAACCGTGACGGCGAGTGGTATTCGTTCGATATTCCCGTGACTGAGCTGCGCAAGTACGGTGCGCTCTGGGACGAGGCCCCTCAGGCCGGCGGTCTGACAGCCTATACCGACTATGTGCTCTGCTTCTACACCATGCCGACGTTCTACTGCGGCAGCTCTTTCTCCCTCGACAACGTCTTCTTCTATAAGAAAGGTGACGCTCCCGAGGTCAGCGAGCTTGGCGATTACGGCGTGAAGAGCCTCGACGCCGAGGGCAAGTCCTATTTCGATTTCGCCGCTAAAGACTTCATCATCTTCAGCACCAACGGTTCCGTAACTGAGAAGATGAAACAGGACGGTGAGGAGAGCATCCTACTCGACTGCCGCGACGGCGTCGGCGCCAACAAGTTCAACAACTGGGGCGACGGAAACACCTATCAGCCCGGAACCCAGTCCGGCTCCGTTGCCGACTCGTTCGGCGGCGATGAGGGCTGGCTCGACTTCACCACCAACGGCGGCTGGACCGGTGCGGGCTTCATCAACGGTGACGGCATTGACCTCTCCGTGCTCGACGAAGGCAACTGGCATCTCCATTTCGCCATGCGCGGAATCGACGCCTGCTCCCACCAGATAGGCTTCGCCGAGGGCAAGTTCACCATCGGCTCACGTCCCTTCGCCGGCGGTGTCCCAGTGCTGGGCAACTATCTCCGCGACGGCGAGTGGTATTCGTTCGACATTCCCTTCAGCGCCATCCGTTCGCTCAACACCAATCTCTTCCCCAACAACAACGGCGGACAGTCGGCCTACCGCGGCAATCTGATCTGGTTCATGAGCGGTGGCGGTCAGGGCGACGAGATACAGCTTGACAACATCTTCTTCTGGCGTGAAAAGTCGAGTGTTTCTGCCATCGAGACCGTGACGGCGTCACGAAATGACGGTGCCGCCCCCGTGGCCGTCTTCGACATCGCTGGCCGCCGCGTGACCTCGATGTCCCGTCCCGGACTCTATATCGTCCGCACGGCCGACGGCGTGAAGAAAGTCGCAGTGAAGTGACCCGGCAACTGCAATCATACACCTTATTATATATAGGTACAGATGAAAACAATTATATCAGCTATATTATCATTACTCATAGCCGTAGCCGCCTTGGCGCAGGAAAGAAGCGCCAAGCGGGGAATCGGCTGGGACGAGAAAACTCAGACCATTTCCGAGTCTCCCGTCAGCAAGATGGCACCCGGCGTTTCGTGGATTTACAACTGGGGCACGAAGCCCCGCAACGCCGTTGCCAACCTCGGCCCCAAGGGCGACATGGAGTTCGTTCCGATGTGCTGGAACGCAGGTTTTGATGAGACGGAGCTGCGCCAGTGGCTCACCGACAATCCCGGTGTGCGCTATCTGCTCGGCTTCAACGAACCCAACTTCTCCGCACAGGCCAACATGACGCCCGCTCAGGCCGCCGCCGCGTGGCCCAAGCTGGAGAAGATCGCTGCCGACTTCGGCCTGAAGCTCGTGGCTCCGGCGCTCAACTTCACCAACGAGCGCGTCGGCGGCCGCACGTGGAGTCCCTACGAGTGGCTTGACGAGTTCTTCCGCCTTTATCCCGACGCCCGTGTCGACTGTCTGGCGCTCCATTGCTACATGAACTGGTTCTCGGCCAACACGTGGTTTGCCACGGAATATTTCTACGCCGACCTCTATGATGCGTCGAAGAAAGACGTCTACGGCCGCTATCCCAACATCGTGAAATATCTCGATGCCTACCGCGCCGCCAACGGCCACTTTCCCCGCATGATGCTCACTGAGTTCTGCTCATGGGAGAACGACGGAACCGTCAACGGCGTTGACTTCCAGATTGACCAGATGACGCAGAAGATTCAGAAGCTCGAACAGAGCGACCTCGTCGAGGGCTACGCATGGTTCATGGCCAACGCCCGCGCCGCCGAATATCCCTATTTCAGCATATTCGAGACCAACCGCAGCGACAGCCCGCTGTCCACTCTTGGAACGGTCTACACCTACATGTCTTCTTTCGACACCTCCCGGTTCTATCAGTCCGGTGAGACCGTCGATGCCAAAGACTATGTTGACACCAGCACCGACGACCAGCAGGTCCGTCTGCGTCCCAACACGGAGAACGGCAGCGCCCGTCCCCTCCAGCTGGAGATGCGTTCCGGTGCATGGACGAAATATCAGCTCAGCGTTCCCGCTGACGGCGACTATCGTTTCACGCTCCACCTCAGTTCTTCCGCCACGACGCCCGTATGGCTTTATGTTGACGGGAAGAAGAGTGTCACCCAGTCGCTCACGTCAACGGAAAACCTCTGGACCGACCGCGATTTCACGGCTAAGCTCACCGCCGGCGACCACTCCATCATGATCTATAACGCCGGAACGGAGCCGTTCCTGCTCAACTCTTTCAGCTTTGTTTCCACCTCGGCCTCCGTCTCCATGACGCCGGTCGACACTGACGAGGGCCCCGTCAAGGTCTTCGGCGTCAACGGCATCCACATCGCCACGGCCGCCGACCTGTCCGAACTGAGCCTCGAACGCGGCATCTACATCGTCCTGACATCCGGAGGAACGCGAAAGATGGTGATAAAGTGATAACCCTAAAACATAATAACAGACAATTATCAATAACTAACATTTAATATTAAAAACTATTATGAAAAAATTATTATTACTCGCAGCCGCGTTTATCGCGACTTCAACGGCCTTTGCGCAGGAGAATCTTGCGTTGGGAGGCACAGCAACGGCAACTGCCGGTGATGCCCAATTGGCTATTGACAACAATGAAGGTACACGATGGGAGGCTCCGGCAAGTGCTTTTAGTGAGAGCGAAGATATGGAATGGTTGCTTGACCTTGGTGAAGCAAAGACATTCAATACAATCCAGATAAAGTGGGAAGGTGCTTATTCAAAGTCTTTTGTTATCTCTGCTTCAGAAGACGGGGAGAGCTATACTGATGTTGTAACTGTAAATGATGTTATGTTAAGTGAACTTCTGCAGACTTATAGCTTTGATGAAGTTACTGCACGTTACGTTAAGTTCAACAATGTGGCCCGTGCCACTCAATGGGGAGTCAGCTTTTTTGAGTTCCGTGTATTTAAGATGGCAGATGCAACTCTCAGTGCCATCACTTTGTCATCGTCAGAGACAGTTGTGAAAGTTGGCACTCCTGTTTCTCTTACCGTTATAGGAAAAGACCAGATAGGTAAGCCGATGGATGCCGGGGAAGTTACATTTGAGGTAACTCCGTCCGATGCCGGAACCATAGCAAATGGAGTGTTTGCTCCGTTAAAGGCTGGTGAGGCTAAGATTTTGGCAAAGTCTGGTGATATAACATCCAATGAAATTACTGTTACTGCATATTCTGGTGAAAAGATAGACCTCTTCACTAACATGTCTTCAATGGTTACACCACTCGGTGAGGGAACAACGACCGGAAGCATGGTTGGCGCCTTTGATGCTAATATGGGTAGCGTATGGGAGATGTACAAGAGTACAGCCGCAGATGAAGCAGCACGCACATACGAGACTGGTTTCGTTGTCGACTTGCAGGCTACGTATGACATTACTGCTATTTCAATGATGTTTGAGGGAGCTTGTCCTGCTGACTATACGGTATCTTTTGCTGGTAATGACGGAGTATATAGCGATGCACATGTAGTTAAAGATCATGCAGGAATGAACGCATTTACAGATTTCTTCCTTAGCGAAGCAAAGGACGTACGCTATATCAAGTTCCTCAGCACTAAGGCTGCTACACAGTATGGTGTGAAGATGTTCGACTTCTCTGTATATGGCGAGAACAAGAAGGAGTTGGAAGATAATGCCGCTCCCACAGAATTCACCGCTTCAGTTGTAGAAGAGGCTGCAACGATGGCAAGCGTAACTTTGAAGCTGAAAGCAACTGACGATGTCAGCAGTGTTATCTCTTATGAGATTTCTTATAATAAAGAAGGTGGAGAAGCTCAGATAGCAACAACTTCAGGAGCGAGCGGCGAGGAGACAACATACGTTCTCGACGGTCTGGAAGCAAACACTACATACAACATCTCTGTTGTCGCTAAGGACGGCAAGGGAAATGCCGCTGAAGCTATCAGCCTCATTGCTACAACAAAGGCAATGCCCGCAGCAGCACCTACTCCTATTGTTGATGCTTCAAATGTGAAGTCTGTTTATAGCGATAAGTACGGAAATGCAGAAGGTTTTATGCTTCCTGATTGGGGACAGGCCACTGTCACCACTGAGATAGAGTTGGCAGAGGGTGACAAATCCCTGTTGCTCGCAAATATGAACTACCGTGGTCTTCAGTTTACTAAGATGGATGTATCGGATATGGAATATCTCCACGTGGATGTTTATCCCGAAACAGCAAATTCTGTCATTGTGACTCCTATTTGGAGTAAAGAACCAGATGGCAATTATGCGGAGATTGCTTATACGATTAATGATTTGAAAGCTGGTGAATGGAACTCTGTAAACATCCCATTGGGAGCTTATGCCAGCGACGACCGTGAGGGAACAAATGTCGTATATCAGATAAAGCTGGACGGCGGAAACGGCAATACATTCATCTTCGATAATATCTATTTTGCTAAGACAGGCATTGTTGATACTGAGGCTCCTACAGAGTTAACTGCAACGGCAACAACAGTAAAGGCCAAGTCTGCAATTTTGACTGTTAAGGCCAACGACAACAACGAGAATGGTCTTTTGACTTATACAGTGAAGAATGGTGAAGAGACTATCGCAGTAAAGGATAAAGTGGCTGTAAATGCAGAGGCTGAGATTGAACTGAGCAATCTTACTTCTGAGACAAAATACACTTTGACTGTAATTGTTGCTGATGGTTCAGACAATACCGCTGAAACTACTGTTGAGTTTACAACACCGGTTAATATTACCGTAACAGAAAATGAAAGAGGTGTATGGGTGATTGAGGGTGATGCCTCTGTTGAGAGCATTGAGAAAGAACTTGCTGATGAAACGAAAACAGCTTTTGACCTCAGAGGTCTTGTTTTGCCGGAAAATGTTACTTCATTGAATGTTGGCAACCCCAATGCATTGATTGTTGTTACAGATGAACAGGCTGCGCAGCTCACTGAGATGAAGAATCTTTTCTATATTCAGGCTAATACTTGGTTTATTGCAAGAGCTCAGTATGAGATTACCGATGGCTATTCTGTCTATACGAATTTCTACATTTCAACAGGAGATAAGGGTTACAAATACACCCGTGATATTGCCGCTGGTAAGTATGTGACCACAACGCTTCCGAAGGCCATAACTCTGCCAGAAGGTGTTTCTGCTTACGAGTTTGATGCACAGAATGAAAATGTCTATACTTTCAAGCGAATAGAGAACAAGCAGCTTGCTGCTCATACACCTTACATCCTTTATTCTGCTGAAGGAGTAACGCTCGAAGTGACTGGTACCGGTGACCTCGATATGGCTGATGGAAAAGGACATGATACTGGTAAGATTAATAATCTTACTTGCGGCAACCTCACATTCCACGGCAACTATGACACGTTTGCTGGTGACGGCACGCAGTATGGTCTGCTCAACTCTACTGAGAGCATTGTTCTGAACAAGGTTGACGGTGGTACAATCGGCGCTTTCCGCGGCTACTTCACTGTCAACGGTGATGAGTCTGCTGCAAAGAACATCCGCTTCATCTTCAACAATGGTGGAACAGACGGTATCAGCTCTGTTAACGGAGAGACAACAGCAAAGGCCGGCAATGTATATACAATCAACGGTCGCTTCGTGAACAGCAACGGTTCTGTTGAGGGTCTGGCTAAGGGTCTATACATCGTTGGCGGCAAGAAAGTTGTTGTTAAGTAATTCCTTTAAAAGTCTATTAACTAAAAAAACGAACGACATGAAAAAGAACATATATGTAAAGCCGGAAATCCTGGTTGTGAACGTTGAGGCTGAGACCCTCATGGCCGCAAGCGGTCACGACAGTGTAGGTGCTGCATTTGGAGATGGAACTATCGGCATGGGGAATTCGGTAGACGCCAAAGGTCACAGTTTTAATATTTGGGGCGACGATGAAGAAGAGGATTAATCTTCACGAGATGAGATTTATTGAATGAATGTCAAGGGGGCACACAGACGTAGCGTTACGGACTGCGTGCCCTCTTTTCATATCCTCACGGCTTGTCCGGAAGATAATCTTACGACGTTAATCACGCCTTACGCTCACGCTGTATCACGCTCTCGTTGTCTCATGCTGTAGCGGATTGTCTGGAAGATAACCAGAACGCTGTAGCGGATTTGCAATCCGCATCCTCACATCAGTGTGCTGCTTTCGGGCGAAATATGGCCGGACCTGTTGATGCGGATTGCAAATCCGCTGTAGCATGAAAGTAAAACAGGCTATATTGGAAAGTAAAATGAGTCATATTGGTCGGTAAAATGAGTCATATTGGTAAGTAAAATGAGTCATATTGGTCGGTGGAACTGGTCATGCAATTTGAATGGAAGGAATGTAACATGCCCCGAGGGAGGTCTTTATGTGGGCTAACTTAGTCCCCTCCTTCGAAATGATGGGACTAAGTTAGCCCACGTGAAGAGTTCACGTGAAGAGTTCACGTAAGGGGCTCACATAAAGAGTTCACATAAATGGTTCACGTAACTGGTTCACGTAACTGGTTAAGCAACGAGGACGCCCTGAAAGGGCTGTGCGCTCGCTGCCCTTTCAGGGCGCCCCGGCCTCTCACAATCCCATCTACAATACCCGTCCGAACGGCCGCGAAGTCCGTGGCCTAAAAGTAACAAATAATAAATATTTATCAACTATTTGAGACATGAGAAAAAGATTAATTGGAATTATCCTCGGTGTGCTCGCGGCGACGGTGCCGTCGGCGGCACAGGAGGAAAACATGGCGTTGGGCTGTCCTGCGACGGCCTCGTCAGAGGTCGGAGCCCACACGGCGGACAAGGCCGTCGACGGCAATCCGGCCGGTGATTCGCGCTGGGAGTCACGTTTCGACGGTGATGACGCCGACGACCAGTGGTGGAGCGTGGATCTGAGAGAGCCGCGCGAGTTCGACATGATTCAGATTGTCTGGGAGGGAGCTTATGCCCGCCGCTTCAGGATTGAGGCGGCCAATGCGGCCGACTTCTCCGACGCCGTGACCATCGTCGAGCGTGACGAGCAGCTGACGTCGCTGACGCGGACGTATGACCTCGCGGCGGCAGTCACGGCCCGCTATGTCAGGTTCGTCGGCATTGAGCGCGCTCTGCCCTACGGCTACAGCTTCTTTGAGTTCGGCGTCTATAAGAAGACGGCTCCCGTGGTCACCCGCCTTACGGCCGTGGCCTCGGCGGATATGTGCCGTCTGGGCGGCAGCGTGACGATAGACTGTGCGGCAGAGGACCAGTATGGTGCGCCGATGGCGGTCGGGGAGGTCAGCTATGAGGTCAGCCCCGCTGACGCCGGTGTCTTCAACGGCAATGTCTATACGCCGCTGAAGACGGGAACGGCCGTGATTACGGTGCGCTCGGCCGGTG
>USFX01000049.1 GCA_900553965.1 uncultured Prevotella sp. | reverse complement strand
AGGAGGGGACTAAGATTACCCCACTTAAAGGCTTCCATGCGAGTTCTGCAACACCTTCATGAGCATAAAATTGCATCACCTCAAGAATCGGAAGAGCCGGACTTTTTAATCTTTGAACATACCTTTTATGACATTATGTGGGTTATTCCGCTTTTTTTCAGTAATTTTGTAGGCGGTTAATAGGAAAAGAGCAATTAATCGGAAAAAAAGAAAGATGAGACAGATACGCAGATATGTGCTGGCCGCCGTGGCCGTCATGATTGTGAGCGGCATGGCGATGGCACAGACCACGAAGTGGAAAGAGATACACAAGGTCAAGAAGAAGGAGACCATCTTCGGCATCGCGCGTGACAACGGACTGACCGTTGACGAACTGATTGCGGCCAATCCGGAGATGACCAAGCCCGGATATGAGCTGAAGAAAGGCGAGACAATCTTCATCCCATTCCCCTCGGGACCGGACAAGACGCTGACCGCAGCCCAACAGGCCCGGCAAGCCAAGACGGCCCCAGCGGGCGACAAGGCCGGGGCGGCGAAGGGTAGGGACGACGTGGACATGCGCCGGCGCGAGATTCGCGTGGGCGTGATGCTGCCGTTGCACGACATCAACGGTGACGGCCGGCGGATGGTCGAATACTACCGCGGTGTGCTCATGGCCTGTGACAGCTTGCGCCAGGGCGGAATCTCGGTGGACGTCAGGGCGTGGAACGTGCCTGAGGACGCCGACATCAGCAAGACGCTGCGCGACAAGAACGCCGCCCGCTGCGACGTCATCATCGGCCCGCTCTACTCGAAGCAGGTCAAGCCGCTCGCCGATTTCGCACGGGCACACGACATAAAGGTGCTCATTCCGTTCTCCATCAATGCCCCCGAGGTGAAGACCAACCGTAACATCTTCCAAGTTTATCAGAGTCCGGAAGACTATAACGAGGCCGTTATAGGCCATTTCCTCGAAAAATTCGCCGGCTTCCACATGGTCTTCATCGACTGCAACGACACGACCAGCAAGAAGGGCATCTTCACCTTCGGGCTGCGCCGGAGGATGGAGACGATGGGCCGCAGCCACTCCATCACAAACCTGAAGTCAAGCGAGGCGGCGTTTGCCAAGGCGTTCAGCACGACGCTGCCCAACGTCGTCATCCTCAACACCGGACGCTCGCCGGAGCTGAACATCGCCTTCGCCAAGCTGAACGGGCTGACGACGACCAATCCGAAGCTGAGCATCTCGATGTTCGGATATACGGAATGGATGATGTACACGAAATATAATCTTGACAACTTCTATAAGTTCAGCGTCTACATCCCCGCCACGTTCTACACCAATCCGCTGTCGCCCCAGACGGCGCGCATAGAGCAGAAATATCGCTGGAACTTCCATGCCGACATGATGCAGGCCCTGCCGCGGTTTGCCATAACGGGATTTGACCATGCCTACTATTTCATCAAGGGACTCCACATGTACGGCAAGGTCTTCGTCGGACCGCGCGGTGTGGTCGGATACAAACCCATACAGACGCCGCTCCACTTCGAGCGCATCGGCGACGGCAGACTGCAGAACCGCGGACTGCTCTTCGTCCACTATACGCCGGGCCACAAGATAGAGACAATCAACTTCTGACACACACACAAATACAGCATGCGTAGATATATCATTCTGACAGCGGCGGCCGTGATGATGGCCGTGACGGCGGCGGCACAGGTGGGCGACTACCGGAGCGAGGTTGCCGTGGGTGTCAACGGCGGATATGTGATGAGCACGGTGGGCTTCAATCCCAACATCCCGCAGCAGACGCTGGGCGGCATGACGGCCGGTCTCTCCGTGCGCTACACGTGTGAGAAATACTTCAACAGCATCTGCGCCCTTGTCGGTGAGGTCAACTACACGCAGACGGGATGGCGCGAGGACATTCTCACGGCCGAAGACATGCCCGTCATAAACCAATATACGGGCCAGCCCGAAGAGTTTGAGCGCCGCCTGACCTACATCCAGGTGCCGATGATGGCCCGCATGGGGTGGGGACGTGAGCGCAAGGGCTTCCAGTTTTTCTTCCAGCTCGGTCCGCAGGTGGGCATGTTCCTGTCGGACAAGTCGAAGGCAAACTTCGACTTCGACCGGCGCAACGTCAACGACCGTATCGGCGCGCAGCGTGAGGCCGCTCAGGACACTCTGGCCATACAGCGCAAGTTCGACTACGGAATCGTGGGCGGTCTCGGACTGGAATATTCCCATCCGAAGGTGGGCCACTTCATCATCGAGGGCCGCTACTACTACGGGCTCGGTGACATCTACAACAACTCCAAACGCGACTACTTCGGGCGGAGTAACCTCGGAAATATCGTCGTCAAACTGACTTATCTCTTTGACATCATGAAATCTGATAACCCTAAAATTAAATAAATTATGTTTGAAGGACAACCTAAAGGTCTTTATGCGTTGGCTCTTGCCAACACCGGCGAACGCTTCGGCTATTATACGATGCTCGCCGTATTCGCATTGTTTCTGCGAGCCAACTACGGTCTGTCGGCAGCAACGGCCGGCACAATCTACAGTTCGTTTCTGATGCTCGTCTATTTCTTCCCGCTTTTCGGCGGCATGCTGGCCGACAAGTTCGGTTTCGGCAAGATGGTGACAACCGGAATCATGATTATGTTCGGAGGCTATCTGCTTCTTTCCGTTCCGCTCGGCGGTGACACGGTGGCTCTTGTCGTGATGCTGGCCGCACTGCTGCTGATCGGTTTCGGAACGGGACTGTTCAAGGGCAATCTGCAGGTTATGGTCGGAAATCTCTATGACGATCCGAAGTATGCCGCACGCCGCGACTCCGGCTTCTCACTGTTCTATATGGCCATAAATATCGGCGCCTTGTTCGCTCCGACCATGGCGGTCCGGATTATGGAATATGCCCAGACAGAGTTGGGCTATCCGGTGAATGACTCCTACCACTTCGCTTTCGCCGTGGCCTGCGCCTCGCTGATACTTTCAATCGCGATATACTATGCGTTCCGCAGTACGTTCCGTCATACAGAAGGCAACAAGACTACGGCTGCGAAAGGTGCTGACCAGGCTGGCGAGAAACTGTCTCCGGCAGAGACCAAGCAGCGCATCACGGCTCTGTGTCTCGTTTTTGCCGTTGTCATCTTCTTCTGGATGGCGTTCCATCAGAACGGCCTGTCGCTGACGTATTTTGCCGATGAGTTTACGGCGCGTTCGGCAGAGGGCGTACAGGGCATGGCCTTTGACGTCTGGAATCTCGTGCTCATCATCTTTATCGTCTACGCAGGTTTCTCACTCTTCCAGAGCAAGACGGGAAAAGCTAAGGGCATATCTGCCGCAGTGATCATCGCAGCCGTGGGGTTGCTCGTATATAAGTATTATCAGATGACGGGCGCAGTGGAGGTTTCCGCACCGATTTTCCAGCAGTTCAACCCGTTTTATGTGGTTGCTCTGACACCGGTGTCGATGGCGATATTCGGTACTTTGGCCGCTAAGGGCAAGGAGCCTTCAGCACCGCGGAAGATTGCCTACGGAATGATTGTGGCTGCCGCCGCTTTCGCCATGCTCGTGTTCTTCTCCATAG
The DNA here is from genome assembly GCA_900553965.1 of uncultured Prevotella sp. Taxonomy (GTDB): domain Bacteria; phylum Bacteroidota; class Bacteroidia; order Bacteroidales; family Bacteroidaceae; genus Prevotella. Next base: position 10,896 of record USFX01000049.1, on the reverse strand, counting down.
GTCTGCCCATGCCTCAGACAGAACCCGGTCCTGACGGCAATCCGGTCGCTGTGCATGTTGCCGACGTTACACCAAATCTGCTTATCGGTGTCTACCTCATTCTGACGTTCGGTGAGCTTCTGCTCTCTCCGATGGGAATCTCCTTTGTGTCGAAGGTCGCTCCTCCCAAATATAAGGGAATGATGATGGGTGGCTGGTTTGTGGCCACGGCTATCGGCAATCAGCTCGTTCTCTTCGGCGGTGTGCTGTGGGGAACAATACCCTTGTGGGCTTGCTGGGCTGTCTTCATGAGTGTCTGCCTCATTGCCGCTGTCTTCATGTTCGTCATGATGAAGCGTTTGGAGGCTGTCGCCAAGTGATGACGGTGTGACGGGAACAGAAATGCTCCCGCCATAGCAGGATTAAACTGATGTAATCAGTCATATATATAATTAATCTAAACGCAAAGACGCGAAAACGCAAAGTATTATGGCAAGTTGGATAGATACTACGGACAAGATGCTTTGCGCTTTTGCGTCTTTGCGTTTACGTTATTTCGACTGATTATCACACAATATTTTTTGTATGAGCTTACCTTATATATAATAATAGTAGTGGCAAGCAGCCACTTGATAATCCTTAAATCTTCGTTGCTTTGTTATCCCTTCTCCTTTCCTCTTTCCTTATTTTCGCCGAACTCAACTGCGAAAACCTTTTCGACTGCCGCCATGACAGCCTGAAGCAAGACATGGAATTTCTTCCCGAATCAGGTCGTCATTGGACGCCATGGAAATATTGGCGGAAGGTGAACAACATCGCTCAGGCCGTTGTCGCTTGCGGACAGGGTGGGGCGGACTATGGCACGGCCAGTCGTGATGGCGTTGGAATGACTGTAGGCCGTGCTGATATGGCTGGTTCGGAACATGGTTCCGGCGGTGTTGCCGGCGGTGACGCAAACTATCGCATGCCGGATTTCGTCGCGCTTTGCGAGGTGGAGAATGACAGTGTGATGCGTGACCTGACGAAACGCTCACTTCTTCGCACTGCACGTTATGAATACATAATGACCGATTCGCCCGACGGACGTGGCATAGACGTCGCCTTGATGTATTCGCCGTTCGCTTTCGCGCCCATACGTCACTATCCGCTGAGGGTCGACCCGGTGGAAGGAATGACACCGACGCGTGACATACTCTATGTCTTCGGTCGTACAGTAGCGGAAGATACGTTGCATATCTTTGTCGTTCATGCTCCGAGCCGGCGTAATGGTGAGCGTCATTCGCAAAGATTCCGTGAGGCCGTGGCCCGTCGGCTTTGTGCTTCGGTGGACTCCGTCAGGGCGTTGATGCCTGACGCTAAAATCATTGTAGCTGGAGATTTCAATGACTATTTGGGTGACCCGGTTCTTTCGCTCCTTCTTACTCATGGCCTTACCGACGTTTCGGCCGGTGCCCACGGTCTCTATGGGCGTGCGAAAGGAACCTATCGTTATAACGGGCGTTGGGGAAGTCTTGACCATATTCTGATGTCGTCGTCGTTGGCATCCTGCGTTCAGTCTGCCTTCATCTACGATGCCCCGTTTCTGCTTGAAGAAGATAAAAAGTATGGCGGCTTCAAGCCTTTCCGCTCATACACCGGATACCGCTTCTCTGCCGACGGTACCAGCGACCATCTTCCGCTGGTGGTGAGGTTTGGAAGTGAAGAATTTATTAAATGAAGAGTGAAGAATGAAGAGTGAAGAATGAAGAATAGGCTGCCGCCGTTCCCACTGCGATTGAAACAAAACGGGAATGGCGACAGCCTATTCTTCATTCTTCACTCTTCATTTATTTTATGTTCGGTTCCTCAAGTCCGAGGCCTTTCTTCTTGTCAACTACTTTCAGGAAAAGACCGATGACGAGGGCTGCAACTCCAAGACAGGCAAGCATTATCAGAGGAGCAGTGTAGTTGAGGTGCGTGGGGTCGGTGACACCCTCGTTGGTGGCAGTAAGCACTTTACCGATGAGCAGCGGGAAGAGCCACAGACCGATGTTCTGAATCCAGAAAATCAGAGCGTAGGCACTGCCTATGACTTTTGCGTCGACAAGTTTTGGCACGCTTGGCCACAACGAAGCGGGTACGAGTGAGAACGACGCGCCCAAAACAAGGATTGTAAGATATGCAACGACAACACCGCCGACTTGGTTGCCCTTGAACTCCGGAAGGATGAATGCGAATGTGAGGTGGCATGCGATAAGAAGCAGCGAACCGAGCACAAGCATTGATGCGGCCTTGCCCTTGTGGTCGACGTAGTTGCCGAGAACGGGTGTTATGCCGACGGCGAGAAGCGGGAATACGGCGAATATGGATTCAGCAGACTGGCGCATGTAGCCCATGTAGCAGTAGGTGATGAGTGCCAGTACGGATATGGCGAGCATGGTATATTTCAATTCCTGCTTTTTGATGAAATTGAACATGAATGCTGTCGCAGCCACTACAAGCATGATGCCATACTGAACAATCGTTACGGACGGAGAAGCCCAGAAAGAGTCGGCAGGAACGTCGGTGAATGTGAGGTTGCACTGCAACATGTTTACCGCGTATTTCTGGAATGGGAATATTGCACTGTAATAGAGCACGCAGAGGAGGGAGACGAGCCAAAAGCCCATTGACGAAAGTATCTGACCGATATCTGATATCTTGAAGGGGTCGTCTTTCTCTTCTGCCTCGCCGGTCTGGGCGTCGAGCTTCTTGTCCATGAAGAAATAGACAACGAGCATGATGAGTGATATGCACAGAAGCACGACACCGAACGCAACAGAGCGTGACACGCTTATCTCGCCGCCCAGCTTGGCAAAGAAGGGTGAGAAAATCATGCAGGTAGCCACGCCAAGACGTGCCAGTGCCATCTCCGAGCCCATCGCCAATGCCATTTCACGGCCTTTGAACCATTTCACGATACCGCGGCTGACAGTGATGCCGCCCATCTCGCAGCCGCATCCGAAGATCATAAAGCCGAGAGCTGCGAGTTTGGCTGACGACGGCATGCCTTCATAGAACGGTGACACGCCAAGCTGTTCAAAGACGGGAATGTGATTGAGATTTTCCGTGAACCATACGTCAAGCGAACTGCCGATGAAGCTGTCGCTGACGGCATACCACTTGACACATGCTCCGGCGAGCATTACTACTCCCGAGAGAAGGGCGGTGAAGCGTACACCCATCTTGTCGAGAATGATACCGGCAAAGATAAGGAAGAATACGAATACATTGAGGAATGTCTCGGCACCTTGCATCGTTCCGAAGGCATCTGAGTCCCAGCCGCGTTGCGACTGCATAAGGTCTTTGATTGGCGAGAGGATGTCCATGAAGATGTAAGCACAGAACATCGCAAGAGCCAGAAGCAATAAGGCTGTCCAGCGGAGGGCAGCGGAATCGCGTAGCGTTTTTGTTGAATTCATTGTTTCTTTATTTTATATGTTCTTTTGTTTTTCTTGTTTAATGAGTTTTTCTTATCCTTACTTCTTTAACCAGCGGTCAAGCCATCCGAAGAAAGTGCGCTGCCAAAGGACTCCGTTTTGTGGTTTGAGCACCCAGTGATTCTCGTCGGGGAAGATGAGAAGCTCGGCCGGGATGCCGCGCATACGGGCTGCGTTGAAGGCTCCCATGCCTTGGTTGTAGTTGATGCGGTAATCCTTTTCGCCGTGGATACAGAGGATGGGTGTGTCCCAGCGGTCTACAAACTTATGCGGCGAGTTGTCGTATGTCTTCCGGGCATTGCTTGTCTGATGCTTGTCCCAGAAAGCGTCATCGTATTCCCAGTTGCTGAACCATGCTTCCTCGGTGTCGGTGTACATCGATTCGAGATTGAATGCACCGTCGTGGGCGATGAAGCACTTGAAGCGCTTGTCGTGGTGGCCGGCGAGATAGTAGACGCTGAAGCCGCCGAAGCTGGCTCCCACGGCGCCGAGGCGGTCGCGGTCAACGAACGGCAGATTGGCTGCGGCATCGTCAATGGCCGACAGATAGTCGTTCATGCACTGGCCGGTCCAGTCGCCGCTCACCTGCTCGTTCCATTCAGAGCCGAAACCGGGAAGGCCGTGGCGGTTGGGAGCTACAATGACATAGCCGTTGGCTGCCATTATCTGGAAGTTCCAACGGTAGCTCCAGAACTGGCTGACGGGGCTTTGCGGACCGCCCTCGCAGAAGAGCAGGGTGGGGTACTTCTTGTTCTCGTCGAAGTCTGACGGCAGAACAATCCAGCAGAGCATGTTCTTTCCATCGGTAGTCTTGACCCAACGCTGTTGCACTTTACCGAATGTGAGCTGGTCGGTGATGTGCTTGTTCTCCGTTGTCACCTGCGCAATCTTGGTTTTCTTCACTTCTTTTCCGGGAGAAACGACGTAGATATCGGTCGGAGCGGAGAGGCTCTGGCGCATGGTGAGGAGCTTGTCGCCGTCGTTGGCCGGAGCAACGGAAAGATAGTCGGCCCAGTCGTTGGTGAGCTGTTTCACCTCGCCCTTGAGGTTTGTGTGGTATATGTTGGTGCAACCGTGCCATACAGCGGTGAATGATAGCGTCTTTGAGTCGGCACTCCAGCAGAAGGCATCAACGTTGGAGTCGAACGATTCCGTGACGTATGTCTTCTCACCTGTGGCAAAGGTGTAGACGCAGAGACGGTTGCGGTCGGCCTCATATCCGTCGCGGGCCATGCTCTGCCATGCCACATACTTGCCGTCGGGTGAGAACTGAGGGTTGGTGTCATAGCCGGGATTGTTCTTCAGGTTCTCCTCGCTGTTGACCTTCTGGTCTTTCATTGTGTGGGTGGGCTTCACGGCGACGGGCTTATATCCCTCCGGCTTGCAGAGGTTGCGCGTCTCTTTCGTGTCCACTTCATACAGGAAGATGTCCGAATCGGTGGAGATGGCATAGTCCAGTCCCGTCTTCTTGCGACACGTATATGCAATGGATTTCGACGAAGGGCTCCACGCGAGCTGCTCGATTCCGCCGAACGGTTCCATCGGACACTCGTATGGCTCGCCTTCAAGTATGTCGGTCATCATGTTGCCGATGGTGCCGTCCTCGTTGACATCGGCGATAAAGGGATGCTGGATTGTCTCGACGTAGTGGTCCCAATGACGATACATGAGGTCGGTGACGCGGCGGCCGGTGGCCAGAGGCAGATCGTCTGGGTTCTTCTTGATAATCTCGTTGAACGCCATCGACTTGATGATGATAACCTTCCGGCCGTCGGGCGAGAACTTGAAGCCCTCGACGCTTCCGTCCGTCCTGCTGAGCTGGCGGCGGTCACTGCCGTCGCGCTCCATCGACCATATCTCCCCTCCGGTAAGGAAGGCGATGCGGCCGTTCACCCATGTCGGGTCGGTCTCGCTGGCGGCAGCGGTGGTCAGCTGGCGGTTGTTCTTTCCGTCGGCGTCAATGACGCAGATGACCTGATGGCCCTTGTTCTCCTTTACGCTATAGTAGCCCACCTGATAGACAATCTGCTTTCCTTCGGCTGATGCTTCCGCCGAGGCGATGCGTCCCATGGCCCACAGAGCTTCGGGAGTCATGAGGCGGCTGCTGAGTGTGATGTTGTTCTTGCCTATGTTCACGGCATTCTGTGCTTTTGTGCTGCCGGTGTGTGCGAACAGCGCTATCACGGCGGCAACGATTATTCGATATGTTTTCATTTGTTGGTAATATTAGCTTCTGATTGAATACGCTGAGACGCAAAGACGCCGAGAATACTTTTACTGTGTGTGTCCAGTTAAAAATAACCTTTGCGTCTTTGCGTCCCTGCGTTTATTCTAAAACTTTCCGTTCATTCAGAACATATCATTTTCTTCTGTTCTGCATTTCGCGTTGTTGTCTCTGTATCTCGGCGGCCTGTTTCTGCATGGCTTCAAGCCTTGCGGCCAGTCCGCTGGTTTTCTTCGGGTTTTTCATGTTCTCCTTGTAGCGTGCTTCCAGAATGGCCAGCAGCTTCTCGTCGTCCGTCGTCTTGCGCAGTGTCCACATGATGGCGGCGCTGAAGAAGAGCGAGATGAAATAGTAGAAGTTGAGGCCGGCCGAATAGTCATTGAACATGAAGAAGAACATCACGGGCATGAGGTACATCATCCACTGCATCATCTTCATCTGTTCAGCCTGCTGTCCGACCATCTGGTCCTTCTGCTGGCGCATGCTCATGACCGAGTAGAGGATGTTCGACACGCAGAAGAGTATGCAGGTGAGGCTGAGATGGTCGCCGATGAGCCAGATATTCGTGTTCCACTCCAGTATCGGGTCGTATGTCGACAGGTCGTTTATCCAGAGGAAGCTCTCGCCGCGCAGCTGGATGGCGTTGGGCACGAAGTTGAACATCGCGATCCAGATAGGCATCTGGATGAGCATCGGCAGACAGCCCGAGAGCGGGCTCACGCCATATTTGGAGTAGAGCGCCATCATGGCCTGCTGCTTCATCATCTGGTCCTCGGGCTTGTCATACTGCTTTGTGGCCTCTTCGAGTTTCGGTTTGAGCACGCGCATCTTCGCGGAGCTCATATAGCTCTTCTTCACCATCGGGAAGGTGATGAACTTGAGCAGCAGTGTTATGATGATGAGCACGATGCCCATGTTGAGGCCGAATCCGGTCAGCCAGTCGAAGACGTAGAGCGTGAACCAGCGGTTGATGATGCGGAACAGAGGCCATCCCAAGTAGACGAGCTGCTGCAGTTCGAGGTCCTTGCCGAACGTGCTTTCCTCCTCGACGTCCTGAAGCAGACGGAAATCGTTCGGACCGATGAACATCTCAAACTCCGTCGGTCTTGCGCCGGTGGGGTCGAACGCCGTCTTCATCTTCGCCTCATACTGCTTCAGATAGCCCGAGCCTTTCTCCTGCGGTATGCTCGTCATGAGCGAGTTGGCCGCGATTTCGTCCTTTGCGATGAGCACGGCGCTGAAGAACTGGTTCTTGAAGGCAACCCAGTCGAGGGCCTCTTCAATCTTTTCGTTCTCCTTTGCGGAAGTTTCGTTCAGATAGTCCGTGCCGCCGTCCTTCTCCTTGTATGTGAGTGAGGCGTAGCGGTTCTCAAACGTAAATCCTTTCTCCTGCTGGCGACACTTCTCGTTCCACACGATGTCCATCTCCTTGCAGTTGGGCGCGAAGATGCCGCTTAGTCCTTGAGTGCGGAATGACATGTGGAGCATATAGTCGGCGCCAAGCTTATAGTCGAGTATGACGGCACCGCCGTTTCCTGCCTCAGCCGTCATGGTGACGGTTGAGTCGGTCACGTTCGTTGGTGTGAAATAGAGATCAGACGTGATGATGTTGGTCGTCTTGCCGGCCAGCATGAAGTTGAGGTTCTGGTCGCCGCCCTCGAAGAGCGTCACGTCGCTGGCGTCGTTGCGGTCCTTGAAACCAAGGATTTTTGCTTTTTTGACCACGCCGCCCTTTGTGTCGAGCGTCAGCTCCACCTTGCTGTTCTTCAGGACGACCTGACTGTTGCTTCCGTTGAGAGCCTGATGGAACAGAGCCGTGCTGTCGCCCTGCGCCTGGGCGAGAGCCTGCGCCTTCTTCGTGTCGGCTGCGAGCTTTTGCGCCTCTTCCGCTTTCTGTCTCGTCACGGTGGCTATGGAGTCCTGCCGGCGCTGTGCGGCAATTTCCTCGGCTGACGGTTGGTTGTACCAGCTGAAACCTATCAGCACCAATATTATCAGTACAATACCGATGGTGTTGTTCTTATTCATCTTTCTTGTTCTTGATTGCTGTTCTTATAAAGTCTACGAAGAGCGGGTGCGGATGGAGCACGGTGCTCTGATATTCGGGGTGGAACTGTGTTCCGATGTACCATTTCAGTCCGGGTATTTCCACTATTTCGACGAGGTCGCTCTCCGGGTTGCGTCCCACGCACAGCATACCGTTGCGCTCATATTCCGTCTGATAGTCGTTGTTGAACTCATAACGGTGGCGGTGGCGCTCCTGGATGTGCTCTTTCTTGTATATATCGAACACGCGCGAACCTTGTTTAAGAACACACTCGTATGCACCGAGACGCATCGTGCCGCCCATGTCGGTTATGTTCTTCTGCTCCTCCATGATGTCAATGACGTTGTGTGGCGTCTTGCTGTCCATCTCGCGGCTGTTGGCGTCAGCATATCCGAGGACGTTGCGTGCGAACTCTATCACAATCATCTGCATACCCAGACAGATGCCGAATGTCGGGATGTCGTGCGTACGGGTGTAGTGGGCGGCGACGACCTTACCTTCGATGCCGCGCTGTCCGAATCCCGGGCAAATCACGATGCCGTCCTGTCCGTCCAGTTTTTCGGCAACGTTGTCCTCAGTGATGGTCTCAGAGTTGATGAACGTGATGACGGTCTTGCGGTCGTTGTAGGTTCCTGCCTGTGCGAGGCTTTCGCGGATGCTCTTGTAGGCGTCCTGCAAATCATATTTGCCGACCAATCCGATGCGCACCTCCTTGGTAGCGTTGTTGCGGCGTTCGAGGAAGCTGCGCCACGGGCCGAGCGTCGGAGTCTCACCGATTTCCATGCCGAGTTTGCGCATGATGGCCGTGTCAAGGCCTTGTCGCTGCATGTTCACCGGCACCTCATAGATGGATGGCAGGTCCTCGCTCTGCACGACGCAGTCCTTCTCGACGTTGCAGAACGACGCCACCTTCTTCAGAATCTCGTCGTTCAGATGTTTCTCCGTGCGCAGGATGAGGATGTCCGGCTGTATTCCGACGCTTTGCAGTTCCTTTACGGAGTGCTGCGTGGGCTTTGTCTTCAGCTCACCGGCAGCCTTCAGATAGGGTACGTAGGTGAGATGGACGTTCACGGCGTTCTTTCCCATTTCCCATTTCATCTGTCTGATGGCCTCAAGGAACGGAGCGCTCTCGATGTCGCCGATGGTACCTCCGATTTCGGTGATGACGAAGTCATAGTGATACTTCTCGCCGAGCAGCTTGATGTTGCGTTTTATTTCGTTTGTGATGTGGGGCACCACCTGTATGGTCTTGCCTAAATAGTCGCCGCGGCGCTCCTTGTCGATGACGGCCTTGTAGATGCGTCCCGTCGTCAGCGAGTTGGCCTTGGTGGTCTGTATGCCGGTGAAGCGCTCATAGTGGCCGAGATCGAGGTCGGTCTCCATACCGTCGACGGTCACGTAACATTCTCCGTGCTCGTATGGATTGAGGGTTCCCGGGTCGATATTGATGTAAGGATCAAACTTCTGGATTGTGATGTTGTAGCCTCTGGCCTGAAGCAGTTTGCCGATGGACGACGAGATTATTCCTTTGCCAAGCGATGAAACCACACCGCCGGTGACGAAGATATACTTAGTTTCTGCCACGATTATATAATTTAATGATTCTTATCTAATACCTTAATTATACTCAAGGCGCAAAATTACTAAAAAAAGTTGAAACCCGCAAAGATTAGGTAAAGAATTAGTATTGACGGGTATGGCGTTGGTTAAATTCCAATAATAATGGTTATCTTTGCATTATCTTTGCATAAGATAGGCTGCACCCGGCAATATGTGAGCCAGCTCACATTGCGCTCGTCTGCGCTATCCTCACATTATCTCATCTTATGGTGAACAGCAAGTAATGAATATCAGACATATCCATATCCTCTCTGCGACCCTGCTCCTGTCTGTCGCTGCATCAGCCCAGCGCCGTATCAACCGGCCTGTCAAGCCCGACACGACAATCGTTCTCCGGGCATACACCGACTCGCTCGCAGTCTCCCTGCAGCGTGCCGACTCGCTTGCAGCCGCTTTGACTGCCGGACGCAAAGGTGCAGCTGACGGCCGTTATTTCCGTCTCTTTGTCCCCCCGACATTCTATCATTCTGCTGCCGTAAAGACGTTGGAGATCGCTCCGGCGGCTTCTGGCCGTGACGACGTTACTGACGCCATCGATGCCGCTCTGCTCTCGATGTACATGCGGCGGCCGGATCTCGTCGCCGCCACAGAGACCGGACTGCGCAAGGTCGGTTCCATACGTGCCGACGTGGAGAAGCCGGTCCGCCGCAACGTCGAACTGACAGAGCTGGCCGCACCGGTGGTCGACGAGCCGGTGGCCGCACCGGTGGAAGTGATGGTCAGGCGTCCTAATTTCTGGACGTTCAGCGGCGACAACAGTCTGCAGGTCATGCAGAACTATGTGTCGGAGAATTGGCACAAGGGAGGCGAAAGCAACTATTCCATGGTGGGCAACGTGGTCCTCAACGTGAATTACAACAACAAAAAGCGCATTAAGTTTGAGAACAAGCTGGAGATGAAGCTCGGCTATCAGACTTCGCCTTCGGACACGCTTCACAAGTATAAGACCAACAACGACCTCCTCCGATATACCGGCAAGCTGGGTCTTTTAGCGGCAAAACGCTGGTATTACACGCTTCAGGTTCTGGCGTACACACAGTTTGCCAAAGGTCTGAAGAGCAACGACAAGAAGGTCTATTCAGACTTCATGTCGCCCTTCAATCTTAACATAGGTCTCGGTATGGACTACTCGGTGGAGACGCACAACAAGCGGCTGACCGGCAGTGTCAACCTTTCGTTCCTTTCGTTCAACTTCCGCTATGTCGACAGGAAGAATCTGGCGAAGAAATATGGTGTCATCGGCGACCACCACACGCTGGAGGATTTCGGTTCGCAGCTCACGACAAGTCTCACATGGAAGATTACGGACCAAATCAAATGGGTCACCCGTCTCTATGGATATACCACATACGAGAAAGCGCTGCTCGAATGGGAAAACACAATCACGCTCAATGTTACGAAATATATCAGCACGACAATCTTTGTCTATCCGCGTCTTGACGACTCGGCCAAAAAACGTGATGAGGAATGGGGCTACTGGCAGTTCAATGAATATTGCTCGCTGGGACTCTCTTATTCGTTCTGATTTAAGGTTCGTCCGACATTTGGAGCGATAGCCCAGGAAGCAG
>USFX01000048.1 GCA_900553965.1 uncultured Prevotella sp. | reverse complement strand
TCCCAGTAGCCCACTTCGTGCATAGTGCCCATGACGCTTAAATCTTTCAGGCCGCCTGCCACCAGGTCGTTCAGGAATGTGACGTGGACACGGCCGTACAGTGCATCACGGTGAGCCCGAAGATGATGGAACAGCTCACCAAAAAAGCAGGAACGGACAACAAGGCCAGCATGGCGCAGGCCATACAGAAACTCCGCAGCGCCCGCATCGTGACCACAAGCACACGCTGTGAGACCTACTACCGGAAGGCCGAGAACCTCCTGAAGAAAAACGCACAGCGCTTCAGGCACAACAGAGACTACCGCAACAGCCACGGTCACGGCACGTTCTACACGCGGAAGACACGCAGCGGCGATACCGTCGAACTCGTGATGCTCCACGCCGACACCGATTCCGACACCCTCGTGATTGTCAATCTCACCGGCGACATCGACGAGGAGTTCATCACCAACATCACACGGACGTTCGGAAACCGCAAGGGCAACATCGACTGAACGGCACAGAAAGACAGCCGGAAGACCGTAATAACCCGACCGGACGGCCGCAACGGAACCGCAGCAGCACTGCAACAAAGCCGCAGCGGCGCGCCGGAAAGTCAGCCGCAAGGCCGCAAAGGAAGATATTTCTATGCTTTCTCTAAATAATAATCATTTAACGTAAAACAACAACGAAACTGTGAAGTTTCAATTCTCTCAAATTTTTCATAACATACTAACGTAGGTAAGGGCCGCACGGGAAACCGCAGCGGCCCTGTTTATTCATTGCCGCCGCACGGCCGGAAATGCAGTATGACTGGACGACGGCAGAGCTGTTGCGTATGAATCAGAAAACGGATGGCTGTCAAAAGCAGACAAGCAGAACGGCAGGAACAAGTCCGCGACAGGCTCCAAAACGGGACTTTTTAACACGAACGGTACATTTTTTAAGAAAAATTCTTGCTCAATCAACCGCAAATCATTACCTTTGTTGCCGAACTCAGTCAGCCCGCAAGGGTGCGGCGGGGTTTATTTACTGGTAAAAGGACGTTACGGACGTCAATCTCTGTACGCAAATTCTCGCAAAATTTGTAACCCTCAGAGAGGACGGCAACCAACGTCCGCGTTGGGAGATATTATATCCTGACATGTCGGTCACGCTCGGGCGCAAGCCTGAGAACGGGCGATTGTGTCACATATATAATATTATCACGGCGTGGGCTGACTGCGTTGCCTATCTTGAGGGAAGGCAATGCGAGAAGCCTGCGTACGGGATAGGCAAGAAGTGGAATCCTCACGTCGTTTTCTTGTATCTTATACTAACCTATTAAATAACGCTGACTTTTGAGGATTGATAGGCAGAAAAAGAAAAAATCATTATGAAAAAGATTTTTCTTTCGTTGTGCATTGCACTCGTAAGCGTATGCTCTTACGCTCAAAAGGGCACAACCGGTGTGGGTCTTTATGGCGCATTCGGTTCTGAGAATTCCAACTTCGGTATCGGCGCAAAGGTGCAGTACGGCATCACTGAGGCCCTTCGCGCAGAGGCTTCGTTCGACTACTTCTTCAAGAAGGACTACATGACGAACATGAACGGAAGCCTGAACCTCCACTACCTCATCCCCATCTCCGACAAGTTCCGCGTCTATCCGTTGGCCGGAGTGTCTTACGTTTACTGGAAGGTAGACGCTGACGACGTTTTTGGTGATATGGGAATGGGTGCTTCTTTCGAGGAGACCATGAAGAACCAGGGCCTTAGCCAGAGCGACCTCGACCTTCTGAAGCAGTATGACCCCAGTCAGTATGCAGCGCTGAAGGCTGAGTATGAGAATGCGTACAAGGCAGCAGACGACAGCTCAAGCGAAAGCAAGATCGGTTTCAACATCGGCGCAGGTGCTGAGTATGACCTCAGCGATAAGCTCACAATCTTCGCTGAAGGCCGCTATCAGATTGTCAGCGACTTCGACCAGTGCGTCATCGCAGCCGGTCTCTCCTACAAATTCTGATCAGGCAATCTAACAGGAATAACTTTATACAGGGCGTCTGTGTGTGCGAACATACAGGCGCCCTTTTGCTTCCATTTTGTCTTCCTTTCGTTTTCCTTTTTGTTTTCCGCCTGCGGAAAGCATCAATGATGTCTTTTTAAAGCGTCATTGGCGTTTTTTTGCTACCTTTGCAGCCAGAAACATAACGTCATAACGCAATGAGACAGATATTTTCCCATATTGCCGCAGCACGCATGAAGGCCGTCGCCGGCATGACAGCTATCCTCATCTGCTGCCCCGTTGCGGCGCAGCAGAAGCAGAAGGCTGGCGGCAGACAACACATAACGGCGGCGCAACAGAGGCAGAAGGCGGCGCAGCAGAAACCGAAACAGACCACGGCGCAGCGCATGGCGGCGGCGGGATATGTCGACATACGCGACGTGGACAAGTCCATCGCGGTGAGTCTGATGTACTCGCGGGCCGACAATTTCACGGGACGGGTGCTTTACGGCGACCTGCGCGAAGCCTATCTCCACCCGCTCGCGGCCGCCGCACTGAAGAAAGCGCAGGCACGGCTCAGGCAGCTGCGACCCGACCTTAGCCTGAAGGTCTACGACGCGGCACGGCCGATGTCCATCCAGCAGAAGATGTGGGACGCCGTGAAGGACACGGACCACAGCTTCTACGTGAGCAATCCGAGGAACGGCGGAGGGCTCCACAACTACGGACTGGCCGTTGACCTGACACTTTGCCGCGCCAACGGCGACACCATACCGATGGGAACGAAGATTGACAACATGACCGTCTTGTCGCATATAGACCGCGAGGAGCAGCTGGCAGCCCAGGGAAAGATGAGCCGCGAGGCCCTCGCCAACCGCCGTCTGCTGCGCGAGGTGATGAGATATGCGGGCTGGAAGCCGCTACGCACGGAGTGGTGGCACTTCAATCTGCGCTCACGGGCTGAGGCTAAGAAGAACTTCAAGGTCATAAGATGACTGACACGATAATTCAGAGTGACTGACATAACGGTTATATATGGCATACGCGACGTTTCCGCATGGCATATAGAATCTCCCGAAACATATATCTATATTCTCCATTTCCCCATGACAACAGACGAGTTCATCGCTCTTCATGCCGACGACGACGTGCGTCAGCTGGCCCTTAAGGCGCGCCCCGACAGCGCCATCGACCTTCCCTTTGCCCTTGACCAGATTGCCGGGCGTCAGACGGCGCGCCGCAAGCTGCCGTCATGGGCCGCGACAGACGGCATCGTCTATCCGCCGCATCTGTCAATGGAGCAGTGTTCGGGCGAGCCGGCCGCCGTGGCGGGGCGTCTGACGGACGGCGCGCTGCTCGTCGACATCACGGGAGGCTTCGGTGTGGACTTCTCTTTTATGGCCCGGCTGTTCACGAGGGCCGTATATGTGGAGCGCCAGGAGCATCTGTGCCGCATCGCGGAGGCCAATTTCCGTCGCCTCGGGCTGGCGCAGGCCGTCACGGTCTGCGGCGACGGTCCGGAATATGCCGCGGGAATGGCGGACCGAGCGTCACTGATATATGCCGATCCGGCGCGCCGCGACAACCACGGCGGACGGACATTCGCCATCAGCGACTGCACGCCGGACATCCTCGCCATCATCGGCATGCTGCTCGACCGCGCCCGCCACGTCATGGTGAAGCTCTCGCCGATGCTCGACTGGCGCAAGGCGGTCAGGGACATCAGCGGGGCGGGGGCATCGGTCAGCGAGGTCCATATCGTGGCAACGTCCGGAGAATGTAAAGAGCTGCTGATGGTCATCGGCCGTGAGGAGGCCGCGGGACTGCGGATGTTCTGTGTCAACGACGGCACGACAGTCTCTTATGACGCCGACCGCGACGGACGCGAGATTCAGACGGACGGCGCTGACAGAACAACGGCAATGGCGTTCACGGCAGAGCGAACGACGGATATGCCGTCGGACGACATTCCCGTCCCGCCATGCTATGTCTACGAGCCTAACGCTGCGGTGATGAAAGCGGGATGTTTCGCCCTCATCGCCGCCCGCTACGGTGTCCGGCAGATCAGCCGTGACAGCCATCTGTTCGTCTCCGGCCGGCCTGTCGACGGTTTCCCAGGCCGGGGATTTGAGGTCACGGCGGTGACGACAATGAACAAGAAGGAGCTGCGGCGGACGCTCGCCGGGGTGACACGGGCCAACATTACGGTCAGAAATTTCCCGATGACGACGGACGCGCTGCGCCGCCGGCTGAAGCTGGTCGAGGGCGGAGAGACCTATATCATGGCCACGACAACGGCCGGAGGCAGCCATATCCTGCTCGTCTGCACCAAACAAAAACCGGCCTTTCCTCACGGAGAAGCCGGCTTTCACCAATAAGAAGCTTGAAAAAGACAAAAACTTACTGGAATTATATAATATTTCTAAACATTCTTTTTCCCTTACTCAGCAACGGGGTCTGTCACGGTCTCCGTCACTGTCTCCGTCACGACCTTCTCCGCCTTGCCGTCAACGATGACGCAGCGGTTCTTGTCGTTGTCCTCGAAGGGCTGAACGCTGTCGCCCTTGCTGTCGGTGATGATGCGCGAAGCGTCGGCGCCATAGTCCTTGACGAGAGCTTCCTTGTACTGGTCGGCGCGCTGCTTGGCATACTTGACGTTGAGTTTCGGGTTTCCTGTGCCCTTGTCGGCATAGCCGACTACGGTCACCGTGGCCGTCGGATAGGTTGCGAGGAAGTCGGCGACGCGCTTCATCTGGGCTTTGTGGCCGTCGGCATCAGCCTCGCGGAGCTTGTAGAAGCGCTCTTCGTGAAGCGTGACGGGCACCTTCTTCTCCACCGTGCGCGTAACGACGCGTGGCTCGGGCTTTGGTGCGGGTGCCGGAGCGGGCTCAACGGTCTTCTCGACAACGGGTGCCGGAGCGGGAGCGGCCTTGCGGAACTTGTGACCGAAGCGGAAGCTCAGTCCGAGTGAAGCCGTGACCATCCAGTCATCGGTGTTGTTATACTTCGAGTTGAAGCGGTCGTCCAGGCTGTTGGCAGCCACTTCGAGCGACACGCCGAAGGGCTTGCGCACGTCTGTCTCCAGACGCAGGCCGGCACGTATGTTGTGGCTCAGACGGTTGTCGTCCCAGACGAGCGGCATGTTCAGTCCGTTGTTGGCCGCGGCCATGCAGTTGGCCTCATCGTTGCCCCAGGCGTTGGTCAGACCGATACCGCCGACGAAGATGACGTTGAGGAAGTGGTTGTCCTTCCGGCAGACGAGATTGGTCAGATTGAGGAGCAGATCGGCATTTGTCGTGATATAGTTGTACTTGTAATATCCCAGATTGTCAAATCCGCTCTTCGACTCCCATCCGCTGACGTGGAGACGTGCTCCGACGACGGGAGTGAAATAGTGGCCGAAGGAAACCGCACCCACCGGTGTTAACAACTTGTCCATCTTGGCGTCGGTCAGCGTGACCTGACCTCCGCCCTGCACTTCCACGTAGCTGTAGGACTTCAGTTTTCCGTTGTCGCTCTCCTGTGCACTCACTGCACCGGAAGCCAGCAGACACATTGCTGCTGCTAACATTGTTTTTCTGTACATTTGTTTTTAAGTTATTGAGTATAAATTAACGTCTTGTGGACAAAATTATGACATATTATCGAGAATACCAAATTTTATTCCATCTTTTTTAACGTTCGGCCTTTAAAGTCCTCTTGTCCGGCCTTCATGATGTAAAAATAATATGCCGAAAAAAGGGCCTCTGGAAAATCGCAAAATAGAAACGGCGGAACGAAAAAAACACCGCCGTTTTGCCGTTCCGCCGCCGTTTTTCTCCAAAAATCCGCCGGCGGCCGAGCCGTAAGGGCCTCCCGGCTCTGCAACGGGGCCCTTACGGCGTTGCAACAAGGGCCCCGTTGCACTGCGAAAGCAGCCCCGTCGCAACCCCGGGAGGGCCTTACGGCAAGAAAACGGCGGCTTTTTCGGGTTGGAAACGGGTGTCAAAAATCGACGGATTCTTCGTTCCAAAAGAGACGGGAGGGCCTTACGGCAATCCCATTCCTGTTTTTCGGTGCGGAAAACAGGTCGGAAATGCTTCGAAAAGGCCGCAAAATGGCTCGAAAACGAGCTAAAACGGGAATTTTTCCGGAGGTTGTTTTGTAAATATATAGTAAAGTGGGTGTCGCAAAACCATGAACGTGTGGAGACGTACATTTGGCATGCTGACGCAATTATCTGATATTCATGCTGTAGTGGATTTGCAATCATGACTGTTCGGAAGATAACTTGAACGCTGTAGCGGATTCCGAAGTGACAAACGCATCTACCGGACACTCGTGATTGCAAATCTGCTACAGCGTCCGTGTAATCTCCGTGACCCTACTCACGCTCATTTGCATTATTCCTTAAATAACCTCAACGGAGCGAATAATCCACAGTCAAAATAACGCTTATTCAGAATAATTTATTAAATTTGCAGCCATAATAAGAATATATATTCGACATTTTTTAATACTTATGAACATTTTAGAGTTAAGTGAACAGGAAATCGGCAGACGCCAGAGTCTGCAGGAACTGCGGGACATGGGCATCGACCCCTATCCGGCAGCGGAATATCCCACCAATGCTTTTTCTACAGATATAAAGGACGGGTTCAGCGACGACGCAGAGCCGCGGCAGGTCTGCATCGCCGGCCGGCTTATGAGCCGCCGCGTGATGGGTAAGGCCAGCTTCGTCGAGTTGCAGGACTCGAAAGGACGCATACAGGTCTATATCACCCGCGACGACATCTGTCCGGGCGAAGACAAGGACTTATATAATAAGGTGTTCAAGAAACTGATGGACATCGGCGACTTCATCGGCGTGCGCGGATATGCTTTCCGCACACAGACGGGCGAAATCTCCGTCCATGCACAGGAGCTGACGATGCTCTCGAAGAGCCTCAAGCCGCTGCCCATCGTGAAGTATAAGGACGGCGTGGCATACGACAAGTTCGACGACCCGGAGCTGCGCTACCGTCAGCGCTACGTCGACCTCGTGGTCAACGACGGCGTCAAGGAGACCTTTGAGAAGCGCGCCACGATACTGCGCACGATGCGCCGTGTCTTCGACGAGGCCGGATTTACGGAGGTCGAGACGCCCATTCTCCAGCAGATTGCCGGTGGAGCCAGCGCCCGCCCGTTCATCACCCACCACAACGCGCTCAACACAGACCTTTATCTGCGCATCGCCACCGAGCTCTATCTGAAGCGGCTCATCGTCGGCGGATTTGAGGGCGTCTATGAGATTGGCCGCAACTTCCGCAACGAGGGAATGGACCGCAGCCACAATCCCGAGTTCACCTGCATGGAGCTCTATGTCAGCTACAAGGACTACAACTGGATGATGGCCTTCACCGAGCAGCTGCTCGAGAAGATCTGCATCGCGGTCAACGGAACGACAGATGTGAAGATTGGCGACAACGTCGTCAGCTTCAAGGCCCCCTACCGCCGTCTGCCTATCCTTGAGGCCATCAAGGAGAAGTCCGGCTATGACCTCGAAGGCAAGACCGAAGAGGAAATCCGCGAGATTGCCAAGTCGCTCGGAATCGAGGATACAGAGATTATGGGCAAGGGCAAGCTCATCGACGAGATATTCGGAGAGACAGCCGAGGGCACGTTCATACAGCCGACGTTCATCACCGACTATCCCGTCGAGATGTCGCCGCTGACGAAGATGCACCGCTCAAAGCCCGGACTGACCGAGCGCTTCGAGCTGATGGTCAACGGCAAGGAGCTGGCCAACGCCTACTCCGAGCTTAACGACCCGATTGACCAGGAGGAGCGCTTCATCGAACAGATGCGTCTTGCCGACAAGGGAGACGACGAGGCTATGGTCATCGACCACGACTTCCTCCGCGCCCTGCAGTACGGTATGCCGCCGACGAGCGGTATCGGTATCGGCATCGACCGTCTGGCCATCCTCATGACCGGCCAGCCCACGATACAGGAAGTGCTGCTCTTCCCGACGATGAAGCCGGAGAAGAAGGCCCCGAAGGGCACAGCGGCCGAATGGGCCGCCATCGGAGTGGGAGAGGAGTGGGTGCCCTTGCTCAACAAGTGCGGTTACTATCTCGTTTCGGATATCCGTGAGCTGAACCCGCAGAAGCTCCAGCAGGATGTCTGCGGTGTGAACAAGAAATACAAGCTGGGCCTCGAAAACCCGAAGGTGGACGAGTTCGCGGCTTGGATAGAGAAAGCGAAAGAATAAGAAAATGAAGAACGAAGAATGAAGAATGATGAATCTCCGGATGAGAGACCGATAATAAGTGACGGGTCATTCTTCATTTCTCATTCTTCATTCTTTATTTAGAAAGAATGTTTACCTGCGGAAAAATAGCGATAATCGGGGGCGGAAGCTGGGCTACGGCGATTGCCAAGATTGTGGTGGGACATACCCATCACATCGGATGGTATATGCGCCGCGATGACCGTATCGAAGATTTCCGCCGACTGGGACACAACCCGGCATACCTGATGAGCGTGCGGTTCAATATCGACGAGATATTCTTTTCGAGCGACATCAACAGGATTGTGCAGAACTACGACACGCTGGTGTTCGTCACTCCCTCGCCGTATGTGAAGAATCACCTCAAGAAACTCAAGTCGCGGCTGAAGGACAAGTTCGTCGTGACGGCCATTAAGGGCATCGTGCCCGACGAAAACCTCGCTGTCTCGGAATATTTCCATCAGGTCTATGACGTCCCGTATGAGAATCTGGCCTGCCTCGGCGGCCCGTCCCATGCCGAGGAAGTGGCCTTGGAGCGCCTCTCCTATCTGACCGTGGCGTGCAGCGACCGGGAGAAGGCCCACGCCTTTGCCGACGTTCTCACCAGCGACTACATCAAGACAAAGACCAGCAGCGACGTCATCGGAATTGAATATGCCTCGGTTCTGAAGAACGTCTACGCCATCGCCGCGGGCATCTGCAGCGGACTGAAGTTCGGAGACAACTTCCAGGCCGTGCTCATGTCCAACGCCGTGCAGGAGATGTCACGCTTCCTCCAGGCCGTCCACCCCATCGAACGCAGCGTCTATGACTCCGTCTATCTGGGCGACCTGCTCGTCACGGGATACAGCAATTTCTCGCGAAACCGCACGTTCGGCTCCATGATCGGCAAGGGATATAGCGTCAAGAGCGCGCAGATCGAGATGGAAATGATTGCCGAAGGATACTTCGGAACGAAGTGCATGAAGGAAATCAACCGCCACATGCACGTCAACATGCCCATCCTCGACGCCGTATATAATATATTGTATGAGCGGATAAGCCCGCAGATTGAGATTAAACTGCTGACCGACTCTTTCAGATGAAACAACAAACCAATTTTAATTGATTATGAAAAATATCAGCTTAGACATTACCAAAGCCGCCCAGTTCCTCAAGGAGGGCGCAGTGAAAGCGTATGAACCCAAGGTCAAGGCCGCACAGGAAGCCCTCGAAAAAGGCACCTGTCCGGGCAACGATTTCCTCGGATGGCTCCATCTGCCGTCGTCGATAACACCCGAGTTCATCAAGGAAATACAGGATTGTGCCGACGTGCTGCGCCGTAACTGCGAGGTCGTTGTCGTGGCCGGTATCGGTGGAAGCTATCTTGGGGCACGTGCCGTCATCGAAGCCCTCGGCAACTCGTTCGCATGGCTCGTGGGCGACAAGACCAATCCCACCATCATCTTTGCCGGAAACAACATCGGCGAGGACTATCTCGCAGAACTGACCGACTATCTGAAGGACAAGAAATTCGGCGTCATCAACATCTCTAAGTCTGGTACGACGACGGAGACCGCACTCACGTTCCGCCTTCTGAAGAAGCAGTGTGAGGAGCAGCGCGGAAAGGAAGAGGCCCGCAAGGTCATCGTGGCCGTCACCGACGCAAAGAAGGGCGCCGCCCGCACATGTGCCGACAAGGAGGGATACACTTCTTTCATCATCCCCGACAATGTCGGCGGGCGTTTCTCCGTGCTCACTCCCGTGGGCCTGTTGCCCATCGCTTGTGCCGGATTTGACATCGCAAAGCTCGTGGCCGGTGCCACGGACATGGAGAAGGCTTGCGGCAAGGACGTGCCTTTCGAGGAGAACCCCGCCGCTGTCTATGCCGCCGTGCGCAACGGACTCTATGACGAGGCCGGCAAGAAGATTGAGATAATGGTCAACTATCAGCCGAAACTCCACTTCATGAGTGAGTGGTGGAAGCAGCTTTACGGCGAGAGTGAAGGCAAGGACGGAAAGGGAATCTTCCCCGCATCATGCGACTTCACGACCGACCTCCACTCCATGGGACAGTGGATTCAGGAAGGCGAGCGCACCATATACGAGACTGTCATCAGCATCGAGAAGCCCAACCGCAACCTCCTTTTCCCCAACGACGAGGAGAATCTGGACGGCCTGAACTTCCTCGCCGGCAAGCGCGTGGACGAGGTCAACAAGATGGCTGAGCTGGGAACGCGTCTCGCTCACGTCGACGGTGGTGTGCCCAACATCCGCATCAGCGTGCCCGAACTGAACGAATACTATATCGGCCAGCTCATCTACTTCTTCGAGATTGCCTGTGGTATCAGCGGAAACATACTCGGTGTGAATCCGTTCAACCAGCCCGGCGTTGAGGCATACAAGAAGAATATGTTCGCCTTGCTCGACAAACCGGGATACGAGGCCGACAGCAAGGCTATCAAGGAGCGTCTGGCAAAGGAGGCTTAAGGCCGGTCCGGCAGACGGAACGTTCCCGGAAGGACTGTCCGGGGACGGCATAATCAATCATCCAGACAGGATAATGTACGAAAAGGAAATAAAAGAATACTTGGAAAGACACGGCTTTGGGACATTCCGTCCCAAGGCCGTTCTTTTTGATATGGACGGCGTTCTGTATGACTCGATGCCCAATCATGCTTACAGCTGGCACAAGTCTATGGACGCCCTCGGCATAACCATGCCGCCGGAAGACGCTTATAAGTATGAGGGAATGCGCGGAGTGGAGACCATCAAGCTGCTGGCCCGCCAGCAATGGGGCCGCGAGCTGACCGACGAGGAAGCGCAGAGGATGTACGGGGAGAAGTCGCGCATCTATTCCGAATGT
Organism: uncultured Prevotella sp.; assembly: GCA_900553965.1. Taxonomy (GTDB): domain Bacteria; phylum Bacteroidota; class Bacteroidia; order Bacteroidales; family Bacteroidaceae; genus Prevotella. Next base: position 3,554 of record USFX01000048.1, on the reverse strand, counting down.
CCCGTGGCAAAGGTTATGGACGGCATTCAGGACCTTCAGCGCAAGATGAAGGCAGACGGAATGAAGATTGTCGTGGTGACGGGAAGCGGCCAGCGCTCTCTGCTGGACAAGCTCGTGAAGGATTTCGACGGCCTTGTCAGCCCGGAACTGATAGTCTCCAGCTTCGATGTAAGCCGCGGCAAGCCCGACCCCGAGCCTTACCTGAAGGGCATGGCGAAGGCCGGCGTGAAGCCATGGGAGGCCATTGTGGTTGAGAACGCGCCGCTGGGAGTGCGTGCCGGAGTTTCCGCCGGCGTCTTCACGATAGCCGTCAACACCGGACCGTTGCCCGACAGCATGCTTACGGACGAAGGAGCGGCCGTCGTTTTCAGTCGCATGGCCGACTTCAGCGACAGCTGGGAAACAATAAAGGCGAACTTTCAGTAACTGAAGTCCGCCTTTATTGTTTCTATGTTTAGTGTTTATTGTTCTTCTGTTTTGTCTTCATTGTTTCTATATACCGTCTTTGCTTATTCATATTTCTTCCTCTTCCTCAGCGCTGGTGTCCATCTGCGTGTCCCTTGCGATGCTCACATCTCCCATCCGCGAGATGCGCATGACGAGCGGGATGTATTCGTCTGTCTGCGGGTGGCTCACGCTGGCGGCGAACACGAGCGTCGGTCCGTCGACGCGGTCGAATACGAGTCCCTCCAGTATTCCTGTCTTGCGGTAGTCATTGTCCAAGCATGCGTCGAAGCTGGTCTTTGTGAACGACTTGCTGAAGAAGACGCTGCCGTCGTTCCGCATGATTGTCAGCGTGATGCTGTTGTCCACGAACTGCTGTCCCGTCTCGTCCCTGACCATGGCCAGACTGTCGTCTGGCGTGCGCTGTATCTCGCATCGGTATGACGCTCCGAGCCATTCCACGTCTTTCGTCTGCTCATATTCCTGCATGCGGACGGGGGCTGAGGGGGCTGTCTTCTCCACTTTCTTTGTGATTATATTCTCGTCTGTCTTCTTGCCGCCACAGCCTGCCGTCATGCAGACAACGGCTCCGGCCATGAGTGCAGTCAATAGTTTCTTCATCTGATTTGTCTGTTATTTGTAGTTATCGGTATGGTACGGGCCGGCCTGCCGCGGATGTCCGGTGTCTGACGGATTGGTTTCTGCGTTACGAAACAGTCTTCGCCGTATCGGAACGGCCGTAATCTACCTTTTGCAAAGGTACGAAAAAATAACGAACTTGCTTCATTTTACCGCTACATTTGTTGCGCCGGCATAAAAAGGAGAGGTCTGCCAAACGGCGCGACCTCTCTGTCATCCTTTCAATACTTCTTACTTAAGCCATAGTACCTCTTGAAGTCCGGGCTCTCTTGCCCGTTAAACATTTAAACACTATGTTAACCTAAATCACTATGATCACTCTTTATTGTCTTTCACGATGCGCTCTATTTTCGTGTCTCCGGCATCCAGACGTCTCATGTTCTTGCGTGCTCCCATACGTTCATAGCGCTTCTTCATGTCCTCCTTATATCTGGCAAACTGTTCCTCTGTCATGATGGTTTTCATTTCCTCATCATATTTCTGCATGCCGTTCTCCATCGGCATCCGCGGTCCTTTGCGCATCATTCTGTTTCCGTCGGCCTTCTGTGGAATCCTGTTTTCCGCGCTGTCGCGTTTCGCGTTCATCTTCCTGACGGGTTCACGTCTGACGGGATTCATCCTGCGGTCACCGCGTCCGGCCATGCCCATGCGCATACGTCCGTCAAACCGTGTGTTCAGATCCAGCAGCTTTGCCTTCTGCTCGTCGTTCAGTCCGTATCTCAGGGCGACTGCTTCCGTCCGTTTCCTGATTATCTCACTGCGGTCCGGCTTGCCGGCCTTTGTGCTGTCATTTGTCTGTGCCATTGTTGCAGACCCCATCATCATGGCGGCTGCGAAAGCCATAATCATTCTTTTCATATTCGGTTTCTCCTTGTTTTTTTATTCAACTTACGTTATTGGGCCGTGGCCCGTCTCTCAGTTGCAACTGTATTTATGACGCAAGAAACCTCACAAAGTTTAAAGAATGGATAAAATAAATCCGTTTTTTCTGCAGGATTGTTTTTTTTTATTACTTTTGCAGCTACATAATATATAACGATATGAACCGTATTTTATTATATCTTTTGTCGGTATTTATCGGCTTATCATCCTGTTCTCGCGGCGATAAGGCCGGGACGGAGGTTTCCGGACAGCCCGTCGACACACTTCCGGAGCTCATCATGCACGTCCAGCAGTGTTCGCGTATCTATACCGCAGAGTATCGTGTGCGCAAGATTGTCACCCACGACGACGTCATCCGCCTCAGGGGAACAGTCTTCCAGAATGGTTTCGACATCAGGTTGCCGCTTGGAGAACGTAAGATTGCCATCCCCATGACCGCCACTATCAAGGCTTACATCAATCTTGGCGGTTTCTCTGAGGATAATGTGAAGCGTGACGGCCGCCGCGTGACCATCATTCTTCCCGACCCGGTCCTCGTCCTGACCGGCAGCGAGATTGACCATAAGAACGTCAAGGAGTTTGTCGCGCTGACCCGTTCCCATTTCAGCGACGAAGAGATGTCTGACTTTGCGTATCAGGGCCGCAAGTCAATCATTGCCTCCATCGCCCGTATGGGTGTTCTCGACACAGCCCGTGAGAATGCCGCGCGCATCCTCATTCCGATGCTGGAACAGCTTGGCTACAGCAGCCGTGACATCACCGTGACCTTCAACCGCCGTTTCACTGATAGCGATATCGTCACGATGGTCGACAACGCATATAAGAAAGAATATACCATCGCAGCTCCGGCTCCGGGTTATTAAAAACAAAGCAGCTATGATAAAGAACTTCATAAAGGCATACATCGTACAGATTCTCTTTTTTGCGGCGGCCGCCCGCCATAGTCGTGGTAATGCTCATCCTGTGGCTTGTCCGGACAGTCAGCAGCACGGAGATTTCCGTTTTCTCCGACAACAGCATCGACGTCACTCCAGAACAGATAGAGTCAATCCGGGCCATAGGCGAGTGGGAATTTCTCTCCGTTTCCGATGAGGAGATGGTCGACACCGTGCGCCGTGGCTTCTTCTCCGATGACCGTCTGACGCGCATCTATTATGGAACCATGCGCCTCGGCATAGACATGCACGAGCTTACTCCCGACCGGATAACGGTCAGCGGCGATACCGTCACCCTGCTCCTTCCTCCCGTCAGACTTCTTGACGAGCGTTTTGTCGACGAGGCGCGCACCCGCTCGTTCCACGAGAGCGGCCGCTGGACGGCTGACGACCGTAAGGCCATGTACAACCGTGCCGCCGCCATGATGAAGCGCAAGGGGCTTACGCCGGAGAACATACGTTCCGCTGAAAACAATGCCGACGCACAGCTGCGCAACATGATGAGGGCTATGGGCTTCGGCATTGTCGTGGTCAGGTTCGCTCCGAGGTAGGAATTATTTTTTGAGGAGTGTGGAGGGAGGAGTGTGGAGGGAGGAGTGTGGAGGGAGAATAGCATTTCGTGATCCACTACGGCGTGAATCGCAAAATGCTATT
>USFX01000047.1 GCA_900553965.1 uncultured Prevotella sp. | reverse complement strand
AAATCAATTCTATTACTTCATTCTTCCGTATTCCACTTTTTTGTAGTAACTTTGTAACAGTATAGTAGCGTCCAACCCTACTTATAGGTGAAAACCGCGAGGATTTGGGATAATCACATTGATAGGTTGTGTATGACAAAGCATTTGGTGCAGGAGCCAATCGCCAAAGTTCTTTCACCACTTTGCGTATCTGCCAAAGTTCAGCTTTTACGCCACTATAGGTAAGCAACGGCAGTAGGTCTTGCGGAATAAATGATACCTTATTCACATTTTGACCTTCCATGATGTCGCGCAACAACTCTACGAGGTCAAGTTCTGTGTGATTACGGTTACATTGGATTATACGTTCCAAAGCTTCTGTTCGGATAAGTGCATGATTAAACCACATACGACTTTCTTTTACAGTGGAAAGTGTACGGTGTTGTAGATAATACAAGAATGCTGGTATTTGTTCTTTCAACTTTTGTAGAAAATTGGTGTCATCACTTTCTAACCGCTGCACTTTTCTTACCCAATAGCGAGTTTCGCCAGGGTCTATCATTACAGGAAACAACTCGTTATTTGAGCACAATACAAACTTTGCATAAAAGTTCACTTCCTGTCTGTCTTTTCCCTTTGCTTCCATCTTATAGCTTTGAGCTGTGCTCAGATTCTTCAATCGTTCCGAGTCTTCCCGTCTGCTTAGAAGAACCTCGTCAACGACAATTAACAATCTTCCTGCCCAGTCGGCATTAAACTGACTGCGAAAATCCTCGTTGGTGTTAAACGTGACATTGTCCTGAAATATCGCTTTGAGGAAATTCAAAAAAGTAGTCTTTCCTGTGTTTCGCTCTTCCGACACCAATAACAGAATAGGCAGTTTTTGTGTTGGCTGAGTATAAAGCAACTGTATGTAATCCATCCCAAGTTCATATTGTTCACCGAAAATGTGATGCATCAACTTTATAATATCAGAAAAATCTCCTTCGACAGGTATATGATCGATAGGCTCATACAAGTTGTAAAAGCCATCTATCTCCTTATGATAATCGGTGTGACTTGGAACAGTACAAAACCCATCGTACTTTTTTACAGGTGGAGTATTGTTCTTGCCATAATCTTGTCTAATAGTTCCGAAGCTCCACGGAATACGACGTAAAACAGTCGTACCATTAGCCAAAGGCTGTTGGGCAATCTTATACAAAGTTGTCCCCACGCGTATGTATTCTTCTTTAACGTTTTCCATATCTCTTGCTGTTTATGTATGACATGGCTTCACGTTCCAAATCATGTTCTGACTTGCGATAGGTGCCGTTCCTTAACCATTGGTCTATCTCTTCCTTATTGAACAAAATACTCTTTCCTCTTTTGTGAAAAGGTATTTTTCTTGCACTTGTCCAGCCATAAATAGTTTGCTCGGCAGGATGATTGGGTAAATACTCAATAAGTGAAGATACATTGAACCACTGTTGTTCTTCTTTCTTTTCTGTGAGCATTAGTTTGTCCACCTTGTTGCCCAACTCGTTAAGCTTGGCACACATGACAGCCATTAACTGAGGCATGTCATTAAACGAAACGTTCTTTTCTTCCATATACTCAAATTTATATTGTTTTCTGGAAGCAAAGGTACGACTGTTTTTATGTGGAGATTTGTGCGGTTTTGTGGAATATAGTAAAAATAAAATCGATATTTACCTGAATTACAGACAAATATCGATTTACACAATGTTAAAATATATGATATTTGTGGGATTCAGTGATAGTTTGGGGGCAATTTCTTAGCATCCTCTTTTTATAGCATCAGTTATGAGTGCAAGGTATTCTTTATTCCTTGCAGAAGCCTCTATACTTAGGACATCTTTATGATGCTTGTCGTAATATTCAAGGGAAATTTCACATAGTTCTAAGACTCCCTCAATCCAATGTCGTGCGAAGTTGGCAGGATTGATGGTACGTGATACAGCATATATCATATAACAGATACGCTGCTTCTCACGAGGTAAAATATGGATTTTTTCTTTTGACAATTTGAGGTTTAGAAAACAGACGAAGTCGCTTGCCGGCATATTCTTAAACTGGACACCATTACATGCTTGATAAATGCCGACGCACACACCAAGACCAACAATATCTCTCAGTTTGGCTACCTCTTTCAATAACAGTACATCATCGTTCATGCGTTCGCCTCCTTTAATAAACGCTTAGCATCTGTTCTAACAGCATTCGTTATTTGTAGCAGTTTAGTAGCCAATAGTTCCAGAAATTGCATTTCAAAATAATGCACATGAGCACAATATTCTTGCTCAGATTTGAACACATCATAACATCTACCTGTTTCTTCATGTGCTCTTTCGTATGTAAGTTTTGTCTGCTCGCATTGTACATCCAGTACGCTGAACTCTTCTGACTTGAAATCCATCATATCCAGTTTATTGCTTTCTGACTGATATTTTTGCCATAGCTTTGTGGACTTCGCTTTTGCCCTGTTCCATTTTTCTTGATATGGTTTCAGGTGGGATTGCTCCAATGTCACGAAGTTCACATCTTTCCATACTGTCAAGTCCAATGATAAGAATCTGCGGATCACACTTTGAAGTTTTGTAACGCACACCAACAATGCTCCGACATTTTGATGCGCCCTATCTTCAGCTTCATCTATAAATTCATTGGTATTCTGAAACTCATGATAAAACTCTGCAAGCATTAGGGCATCTTCATATGTAACTTCTTCTACTTTAGTTCTCAATTCTATCGTTTGGTTTACCTCCTGCAAGCGTTCGGTAAGCATTTCAATCATGTTCGTCATATATATAATAATGTGTATTTATTCAACATTGTCCAAGTTTATTTTGATAGCATCGGCCGCATCCTCTTTCTTTTCATCTACAACCTTGGTGTATATCTGTGTAGTGCGAACATTGGTGTGCCCAAGCATTTTACTAACTGTGTAAATATCAGTGCCATTTGCAAGCTGTAAGGTTGCAAAGGTGTGCCGAAAACAGTGAAAAGTGATGTGTTTGGTGATGCCTGAAGCTTTCACCCATCGTTCCAAAGGTTTTGAAATCCAAGATGGGTCGGGGAGTCCTTCAAACACAAGGCGTTTGTCATCAAGACGTTCTCCACATAGCCGATAAGCCTGGGCAGAAATGGGTGTGTATTCCACTCCTTTGGTCTTCTGTTGGGTGAAATTCACTCGATAATGGTCACCTTCCTTGACTATTTCTTTCCACTTCATCTTCTTTATGTCCACATGGCGAATACCAGTAAGGGCAGAGAACAATGCAGCACGTTTAATGACAGGATTGTTGCAAGGTGTCTGTGCAAGTGTGTTCAGCTCTTCCAAGGTCAGATGCTCACGGCGACTTTCCTGTTCGGGAATACCTTTTACCTTTGCTGCAAGGTCTATAGTAAGATAGCCATCAATAAACGCCTGTTTCAGTCCAGCTTTGAAAATAGAAAAATATGTAGCTGCCGTATTTCGTGAAACCGTACCTGATTTACTGCCACCTTGTGGCGCATTGAGCATAAAGTATTTGAAGTTCTCTATCAGTCTGAGGTCTATATCTCCAAAAAGTAATGTGTTGCTACCTGTAAATATTTTCAGCAATTCATAAACACGATTCCAATTAGTAATGATTGACCAAGAACTGTTTTTGTGTCTTTTGTCTGCAACCTGCTTAAAATACTCAATGAAATTGCACTGTGAACGTTCAATCTGCGCAGCCTGTTCTGCTTCGCTGTCAGTATATAATGCGGCATTATCGTACTCTCGCTGACGGATAGCTCTTACCTTATCGGCATACAGACAGGCTTCATTGTCAACCTCGGAACGGCACATGATTACACCATTCTCATCACGTTTGGGCTTATAGGTTACAGTTCCGTCTGGTGAAGTCCGCGCATTACGGCTTTTATCCCATATCGGAGTGGTAATACTCCTGTTCAATGCTTCCTTTATTCGGGCAGGTTTTGAGCCGGACGAATTAAACACTGGATAGCTCTCCACTATAAGATACCACTCATTGTGATATTCCGACTTGCGGAGTTTCACAGTGCATTTTGTATGGGCTAAGGGCTTTTTCATAACTTCACTACATCTTTATAGAGGTTGTCTATATCTGCTTTTGGAGCATACACATAGTTGCCTATTTGTCTTGTCGGTATGGAGTATTTGCGAATGTGACTATAGACAGTGCTATCGTTAATGCCAAATCTCTCGGCAATCTCGCCAATGGTGTAACAATCCTCAGGTTCCATACGATAAAACTTAGGTAATGGCTTTCTGCGGTCAATAGGTTCATCACGTAAAGGGAACATTTCAGCCAATTTACTCTTGCTAATCCGTGTCAAGCGCTGTCCTATATTTATTGCAGGAATGCCACCTTTTCTGATTAGACGATATATCGTATCTCTGCTGATACCAAATATGGCAACAGCCTCTTGAACGGAAATGTAATCTCGTGCATCAGGTATATGCGCCACCATTTCGTTCAATTGCTCAATCTTTTTCTTTTCAGCCTCTCGTCTATCATAGGCTTTCTGAGAACATTTGCGTGAGCAATACCACGAATCAAGTGTCTTTGCAAGGAATGTAGCCCCACAGCACTTACATTTCCTTTTTATTTCAAATTTAGCAGATGGCATATTGTACCGATTTAAGTTGCATTACGTTTGGATAAGTATTGATAGGTCGCACTTCATCAGAAAATAAGTCGCGTACCAAATGTGGTGCAAAAATACGATAAAAATCGGTAAACAACGAAAGAAATACAATATTTAACTAAAAGAAAAATGAGTGTAACCAATTGGATTACACTCATTTTACCTATTTATTACTATTGATAGTTGTTTATCTTACTTCACCTCCTCGAAGTCGGCGTCCTGCACTTCATCGGCACTGTTCTGCTGGCCGCCGGTCTGCTGCTGACCGCCGTTGAAGCCCTGACCGGCACCGGTTTGTGCGCCCTGTGCACCTGCGCCCTGATACATCTGTGCGCTGGCTGCCTGCATGACCTGGTTGAGGTTGTTGATGGCAGAGTCGATGGCGGTGACGTCGCCATTCTTGTGAGCATCCTTCAGAGTCTGGAGAGCGTTCTCGATGGCCGGCTTCTGGTCTGCAGGGATCTTGTCGCCGTTGTCCTTCAGGAAGTTCTCGGTCGTGAAGATCATCGAGTCTGCCTGATTCAGCTTGTCGATGCGCTCACGCTCCTTCTTGTCGTTCTCGGCGTTCTGCTCAGCCTCAGCCTTCATGCGGTCAATTTCCTCCTGACTCAGACCGGAAGAAGCCTCGATGCGGATGGCCTGTTCTTTGCCGGTGGCTTTGTCCTTGGCCGACACCTTGAGGATACCGTTGGCGTCGATGTCGAAGGTCACCTCTATCTGCGGAACACCGCGACGTGCGGGTGCGATGCCGGTGAGGTTGAACTGGCCGATGCTCTTGTTCTGAGCGGCCATCGGACGCTCACCCTGCAGCACATGGATGGTCACTTCCGTCTGGTTGTCGGCTGCGGTCGAGAACACCTCGCTCTTCTTGCAGGGGATGGTGGTGTTGCTCTCGATGAGCTTTGTCATAACACCGCCCATAGTCTCGATACCCAGTGTCAGCGGGGTTACGTCGAGCAACACGATGTCGCCGACGCCGCCTTCCTTGTTGAGGATGGCGCCCTGGATGGATGCACCTACGGCTACGACCTCGTCGGGGTTGACACCCTTTGACGGCTCCTTGCCGAAGTAGTTCTTCACCAGTGTCTGAACGGCGGGGATACGGCTTGAACCGCCCACGAGGATGACCTCGTCGATGTCGGATGTCGACAGCTTGGCATCACGCATAGCGTTCTGGCAGGGGATGAGGCAGTTCTGAATCAGTTCGTGAGCCAGCTGCTCAAACTTGGCGCGTGTCAGAGACTTCACGAGGTGCTTGGGCACACCGCCGACGGGCATGATGTAGGGCAGGTTGATCTCCGTAGAGGTAGAGCTTGACAGCTCGATCTTAGCCTTCTCGGCAGCCTCCTTCAGACGCTGCATTGCCATCGGGTCCTGAGTGAGGTCAGCGCCCTCGTCGTTCTTGAATTCCTGAACGAGCCAGTCGATGATGACCTGGTCGAAGTCGTCACCGCCGAGGTGGGTATCACCGTTGGTGGAGAGAACTTCAAACACACCGCCGCCGAACTCAAGGATAGAGATATCGAACGTACCGCCACCGAGGTCGAATACGGCAATCTTCATATCCTTGTTGGCCTTGTCAACACCGTAGGCCAAAGCTGCGGCTGTCGGCTCGTTGACGATACGGCGTACATTGAGACCTGCAATCTGTCCGGCCTCCTTTGTTGCCTGACGCTGTGAGTCAGAGAAGTATGCCGGCACGGTGATGACGGCGTCCGTTACTTCCTGTCCGAGATAGTCCTCGGCGGTCTTCTTCATCTTCTGGAGCACCATAGCCGAAATCTCCTGCGGAGTATATTTGCGGCCGTCGATGTCGACGCGGGGATAACCGCCTTCGTTGACAACGTCAAACGGCACGCGGCTGATTTCCTTTTCCGTCTGAGCCCAAGTCTCGCCCATGAAGCGCTTGATTGAGTAGATGGTCTTCTTCGGGTTCGTGAGGGCCTGACGCTTTGCGGGGTCTCCCACCTTGCGCTCGCCGCCGTCAACGAATCCCACTACAGAAGGTGTCGTACGCTTGCCTTCGCTGTTTGCTATAACTACCGGCTCGTTGCCTTCAAACACGGCAACACATGAGTTAGTCGTTCCTAAGTCGATTCCAATGATCTTTCCCATAATCTTATTATTTTTTATTGTTTATACTCTTATTTAATTATTAAAGGCTGGCAGTATGCCATCCGCTGATATTATAGCAAAGCGTATGCCAGAAACTTTTTTTGCTCTGTCAGTGGCGGATTATTGCGTCATTTTGTCATGTTGTGATTTTTTTTTCTTACCTTTGCCGCAGATAGAGTACAACGGATAGTCAGTAAGCAGACCTCACCGGCGCCGTTAGCATCGTCCCACGCGGAATAAAACAAAATCTACTTAATATCAAATATATGAAACGATTCCTATTATTGGCAGGCCTGTCTGTCATCATGCTTGCAGCATCGGCACAAAATTCCTATATCGTTAAGACCAAAGGTGCCAAGAAGGCGGCCACAGCTCAGAACGGGCAGGGTGGTGGCAGCGAAGCTGAAGAGAAGAAAGCCCACGATTTTGTGAGCGACAATTTCAAGTTCCACAGTCTCTGTGACTGGCGTGAGGGCATGCGCTTCATGGTCCTTCCCGAGAAATATGACCTTGTGGTCAATACTTTCTGCGATGCCGCCACGGGCAAGGAAGTGAGCAGCGGCCGTCTGCGCTATAAGATAATGGTATATAAAGGTCACGACGAGGCACCGGACGGACATGCCCGCATCCACTTCGTCTGCGAGGATGACAGTATGGCATACTACTATCAGGTGCCGAACGGAACGTTTGAAGACTATTGCTACGGAAAGCTGGGCGTTCCCACGCTGGCCTATCTCGGCGACGTCGACATAGCCCGCACCAAGCTGATGGGTGCCAAGCTCTACACCAAGGCCACGCTCTACCGCGTCGACACCCAGATGGACGGCGACGGATATGAGGAGATGACCGTCCCGCTCAACGAGGAAGTGACCGTCAAGGCTGTCGGCGTCGGCAGCAGGAGCTATCCCGTCAAGATAATCGTCGAGGACAGGAAAGGCCGCCAGTTCTATCAGAACGTTGCCATGAGCAAGACAAACTGCGGCATGCGTGACGACGAGTTCATCATGGACAACGCCAAATTCACGTTCAACGGCTCCTTCGAGCTCATAGATGCCAAAATGACAGCCACCGGCGAATATGCCAGATATATCGGCAAGCCGGTCTACACGAAATATGCCACGACGATGACCAACGCCGAGGATAAGAACGTGAGGATTGCCCGCATGTCGTCGTTCACGATAGAGAAGATACTGGCGCAGGACAACACCAACTATGTCAAGATGACGCTGAAGAGCACAGCCTCCGGCGCCGTCTATACAAAGCGCGTGACATTTGTCAATGAGAATGTGGCCGGCGACATCGACGGCTATAAGGAGGACTATTTCCACTATCTCTTCGGTCAGGGCTCGGCCGGGCTGAACAAGGTGCCCGCTTCCCACCGGAAGATGATACAGCAGGGACGCGTTGCCGCCGGATTTACAAAGGAGGAGGTGCGCATGGCCAAGGGTGAGCCCAACCGCACGGCTTCGGCAAGCAACGGCCGCGTGGACTGGATTTACAACAACGGAACAATCGTCAAGTTCAATTCTGCCGGCAAAGTCATCGGTGTGAGGAGACACTGATTTCCCGGCCGCTCATGCCTGTCTTTCACAGCGGCAGACATGAATATGATAAAGAGACAATAAAAGAAATAAGGTTCACGCACTTGGCATGAACCTTATTTCTTTTATTGTGGCCTCATTATTTTATAATGGTACCGTTTCCGCGTTTTATTTCTCTCCGATTTCCTCCAGCGTCTTCTTCAGCAGAGCCCAGAACGGGGCGACGGTCTCGATGAGTGCGCGCTCGCTCGTCGTATGGGGAGAACGCATGGTCGGGCCCATCGACACGACGTCGAGGTGAGGATATTTACCGAGAATGATGGAACACTCCAGTCCGGCGTGGTCAACCTGTATGATGCCGTCCTCGCCGTTGAGCTCCTTGTAGATGCGGAGCAGCAGATGTAATATCTCGCTGTCGGGGTTGGGATCCCAGCCGCAATAGCTGCCGGAGGTCTCCACCTTCATGCCGGCCATGGAGAGACAGCTCTCGATCATCGTCGTCACATACTCCTTCATGTCCTCACGCGAGCTGCGGGGCAGGAGCTTGATGGCTGCACGGCCGCCCTCGATGTCGATGATGGCGAGGTTGCTCGATGTCTCGACTACGTCGGGATAGGACGGAATCATGCGGATGACGCCGTCGTGGCAGGCGTAGATGGCATTGACCAGATTGTCTTGTATCTCCTCCGGCACTTCAGTCTTGGGTGTCTCGGTGTCTTCAGCGGTAAAGGTGATGCCGCTCTCGATGCCCTTGTACTCGTCGATGAAGTCCTGCTCCCATTCCTTCACCATTTCCTTCAGTGCCTCGACATTCTCCTTCGGCAGCGTCAGGACGACCTCAGCCTTGAATGGGATGGCGTTTCGCATGTTGCCTCCGTGCCATGTTGCCAGACGTGCCTCACACTCGGCGATGGCCTCACGGACGAAACGCACCATGAGCTTGTTGGCGTTTCCGCGGCCCTCGTGTATCTCCAGTCCGGAGTGGCCGCCCTTGAGACCCTGCAGCGTCACGCGCACGGCGGCGTCCTCGGGATCAGTCTCTGCTTCCTTATAGTCGAGCGTGGCGTTCACGTCGATGCCTCCGGCGCTGCCGATGACAAACTTGCCCCATGTCTCGGAGTCGAGATTGATGAGTATGTCGCCGTTAAGCTCGCCGGCGGGCAGGGCGTTGGCGCCGAACATTCCGGTCTCCTCGTCTGCCGTGATGAGCGCTTCGACGGGTCCGTGCTTAAGCGTCTTGTCCTCCATGATGGCCATGATTGCGGCCACGCCCAGTCCGTTGTCAGCGCCGAGGGTCGTTCCCTTGGCCTTGACCCAGCCGTCCTCGACGTATGTCTGGATGGGGTCGTTGACGAAATCGTGCGTGCTGTCCGGTGCTTTCTGCGGCACCATGTCCATGTGTGCCTGCAGGATGATGCCCTTGCGGCCTTCCATGCCCGGTGTGGCGGGTTTGCGCATGACAATGTTGTCGGCAGCATCCTTGAAGGCTTCCACGCCGGCTTCCTTAGCGAAGTCGAGCAGGAACTGCTGCACTTTCTCCAAATGTCCCGAAGGACGCGGCACCTGTGTCAGCGCGTGGAAGTTGCGCCAGATGCACTCAGGGCTGAGGTTTTTGATTTCTGTAGCCATAATCGGTAGGTTTTTAATTTAGGGATTTGAGGATTTCGAGGATTTCGAGGAGGGAGGAGTGGGGAGGGAGGAGTGAGAAATGCTTTTGGAATAATTTTCGTTTCCGTCAGATGCTGTTTCTTTTCCGTATCTCCTTTATTGTTCCTTTCTTGTTCTTATCCTGTCCTTATCCTGTTTTATCCTTTGTTATTAATGATGTTTATTGTATTGTTATTTTGTTTTGCAATGATTTTCTTAGCCCGGACATAACTTTTGCAGTCTTTTCTATCATGCTTTCCGCGTTGTTGAATTCATCATCAGAGATGTATCCGAGTGAGTGAGAGATGTCTAATTGGCACATCACTTCTGTGAGCGAGCCGTATGCAATCTCCAGGAAATGGATTCTTTCCTTTATGGCAAACCGCCCCATGCCTTCAGCGATGTTTGACGGAACGGACACCACGGCACGACGGATTTGTGAGCAGATGGCGTGTTGCTCGTATGAGGGATATTTCCGTAGCAGTGCATATACATATATGGTTAGGCCTTTGGCCAATTGATATGCGTCGAGTTTCTTGTAGAAGAAGTCATTCATGTCGTAGTATATTGATTTTCATATATGGTGATTTGATGCGGCGACCTCTTTAAACGAAGTAAATGCACATTTTTATTTCTTTCTCCTCCCACTTTCATTATTGTGAAGTACTAAGAGCATATCTCCCTCCTCGCTCCTCACTCCTCGTGCCATTCTCCACTCTCTTCGTAAATGCCAACCACGCCCATGCCCATACTCCAAGCAGTATGACGAGTATTGTCTGGACCGTGTGGACGATGAGCACGAAATAGAGCGCGTCGCTCTCGGCCACGCCATAGAGGATCAGCATCGTCTTGACGGCAAAATGCCACGGGCCGGCGCCGTTGGGCGTGGGGACGAGCACGGCGATGCTGCCGACGACGAAGGTCACCAACGCGCAGGCCATTCCAAGGCCGGCGGTGAAGCTGAAACAGAAGAACGTGAGGTAGTAGTGAAGGAAATAGCAGACCCAGATGCCTGCGGTTGACGCAAGGAACAGTGGTATGTTGCGCACGTTGCGCAGCGACAGGACGCCCTGAAGGATGCCGCCCAGCGTCATCTTCACCTTATTATATATAGACAGCTTCTTCAGAAGGACGTGGAGAAGCAGGGCGGCGGCAATGGCGCAGACGGCCGTCACGGCATAGCCGGCGGGCGAGAAGCCGCGCATGATGGTCTCCATGCTCGTGCCCGTGCGGTCGAAGAAGATGTCGAAGATTCTGAACTGGAGAAGCAGCGTCATTCCCGCCACGGCCGCCACGACAAGCGAGTCGATGGCGCGCTCGGTCACAACCGTGCCTAATGCCTTGGCGAACGAGACCCCGTCGTAGCGTTTCAGCACTCCGCAACGGGTGAACTCACCGATGCGCGGGACAACGAGGCTGGCCGCGTATGACAGAAAGACGGAGTTGACGCAGGTCATCGTGCGCGGCCGTTCATCCACCGGTTCGAGCGTCTGACGCCACCGCAGGCCGCGGAGCAGCTGGGCTCCGATGCCGAAAGGGAAGGACAGCAGCATCCACGTCCAGCTCATGTCGTGGCGCATGAAGTGGCCGATGCTCCTGAAGTCGAACCCGCGGTACATCCAGTATAGAATGGCACCGCCAAGAATGACCGGCATCATTATCTTGATGATGCTCTGTACTGTCTTTTTTAGTTCCATAACGATATGCAAAAATACACCATTTTGGGCGTAACGCAAAATAAAATCGCCATAAGTTGGCCTCTGTTAGGGCTTTCCCTACTCTTTTTTCGGGATATTCCCATTGACTTTATGTCTAATTTCCTTATCTTTGCAGAGTCAGCGGTAAGGCCCTCGCGGCCGTCCGCGGTGATTTCTCAACCATAAACATCGAATGACATGAAGAAAATTCCGGCTTATCTGTTGTGTGCCCTGCTCGTGCTGAGCAGCTGCGGCACAAACACCCATGCAGAACAGGGAGCGGCCAACGGTGCCGTCTTCGGCTCAATCTTCGGCTCCGTTCTCGGCGGAATCCTGGGCGGCCCGCGTGGCAGCGACATCGGAACGCTTGGCGGAATGGTCGGCGGTGCCGTGCTCGGCGGCTCGGTAGGTGCGGCTGTCGACAAGGCCGAGCAGCGTGACCGCGACCCGCGCGGCGGCTATGAGCGTCCGCGCCGCGATGCCGGCAACGGCGACACGGGGCGGTATGACGACACGCGTGTATATGACGACGGCAGCGGTTTCGACCCGTCCAACGGCGGTGACGACCGCATCACGTTTGACGCATCCCCCTCCGACGGCTACCCGACGGACGGCGGCGACGTCTATACGACGGTGCAGCCGCGCACGGTGTCGCTCGAACAGCTCAGCCGGACCGTGCCGGAGGGCAGCGGCGTGCGCTTCAACAGGCTCATCGAGATCCGCAACGCCAGTTTCGTCGATGCTGACGGCGACGGCGTGATGCGCCGCGGGGAACAGTGCAAGGTCTCATTTGACATCATGAACCGATCTTCGGAATCGCTCATCGACATCAATCCCATCGTGGCCGAGACCACGGGAAACACCCATATCCACATCTCTCCGTCCGTGAAAATCGAGCGCATCCCGCCCGGACGCGGCATGCGCTACACGGCTGTGGTCTATGGTGACAGCAAACTGAAAGACGGTGAGGCCGTCATCAAGGTCTGCGTCGTTCAGGGCGGCAGCGAGATTGGCTCGCAGGTGGAGGAGTTCCACATAGCTACGAAGAAGAAATAAGAAGGCATTGTAGAAAAAAATGAATAAGCGGGGAATGTGCGCGCAGAGCCACATTCCCCGCTTTTTTGTATGTCCTGTGCCGGTGATTACATGGCGTTGAGGTAGGGGCTGTCCGCCAGAAGCCAGTCGGTAGCCCTTACGACATTCACGGTAGTGTCGCCGGCGCTGATTTCTCCGGCCGTTCCCTCCATGACGATGAGCGTCAGTTTCTTGCAGCGGGTCAGCTCCGCGGCCTTCAGTAGACCGCCCACTTCGCGGTTGTAGAGTTTCGCGGAAGGCTCGCGGAAGTCGTAGGTGACCTGTATCAGTTCCTGAATATGCGTGCGGTCCGTCACGACGAAGTCCACCTCAAACTCCCGGCTCTTCTTCATATAGTATATGTTCTGCCACTCCGGGTTTATCCTTCTGCGCAATTCGCAGAAGACGATGTTCTCCAACCGCCATCCGAGGTTCTGCGACTGGAGGACATCGTCATGGTTGGAGACAAAGGCCATGTCCGCCGCATAGTATTTCGTGTTTGTCTTCCGCTCGTCGCTTTTGAACGAATACTTATGCACCGGATGGACGAGATAGGCGTTCGTGAGATAGCTCAGATAGTTTTCAACCGTGTGGGAAGAACTTATCGACAGTTCCCTTGCCAGTTCCAGAGATGATGTTTCCTGACAGAAACGGTCAAGAATGATATTGGCCAGCTTCCACAGCGTCTCCTTATATTTCACCTTATAGCGCTTGCAGATGTCCTTGTTCACGATTGCGTTCAGCAGCGAGAGCGTATAGCCGGGCGTGTTCCCCATCTCAAGCGTCTCCGGAAAGCCGCCTTCCTGCAGATAGGTGTCGAGATGGCGCATGCGCAGGGCGTCGGCTTTCGTCGACATGCTCCTGACGTCTATCCCTTTTGCGCGGCAACATTCGGCAAACGAGAACGGAAACAGCTCAATCTGATGGTAGCGCCCCGTCAGATGGGTCGCCAGCTCGCTGCTGAGCAGATTGGCGTTGCTGCCGCTTAGGACGATGCGCAGTCCCTGCCGCAGCAGTCTGTTGACGAACAGAGGCCACGCCTTTATGTTCTGCACCTCGTCGAGGAATATATGCGTAAAACTGCCGTTCAGCCGGAACAGTGCCTGCAGGATGTCGTCCAGCTGCCCGGTCTTCAGCCCCGTAAGCCGCTCATCGTCAAAATTGACGTATGCGAAATTGACACCGGAATGAAGCAGCTTTTGCAGACAGAGCGTTGACTTTCCGCTCCGTCTCATGCCGATTACGACCTGTGCCAGCTTGCTGTCAAGGTCCACCAGCGCCTCCTCCTTCCGTCCGACGAGGGCGTCAGTGTCTATCGCGGTCAGTTCATCTTTCTGATCCGACAGTATCTTCAAAAGGTCTATATCCTTTGTTGCCATGGTGCAAATATACGATTATATTTCGTCAAACTGCAAACTTTTGCAAGTTTTTGATAGTCTAAACTGCAAACATTTGCAGGTTTTTGGTAGTTCAAACTGCAAACATTTGCAGGTTTTTGGTGGTTCAAACTGCAAACATTTGCAAGTTTTTGGTGGTCCAAACTGCAAACTTTTGCAGGTTTTTGATGGCCTAACCTGCAAACATTTGCAAGTTTTTGATGGTCCAAACTGCAAATATTTGCAGGTTTTTGATGGCCTAACCTGCAAACATTTGCAAGTTTTTGATGGTCTAAATTGCAAACATTTGTTGTAATCACGGCTGTTCGGAAGCTAACCACAAGCTGTAGCGGATTGCAAATCCGCTACAGCTTGTGGTTAGCTTCCGAACAGCCGTGATTGCGAATCCGCTACAGCGTGAGTCTTTGCGTCCTTCCATTGGGCAATAAAAGACTTCGCGTCTCTGCGTCTTTGCGTTGAAAGCGTTGAAACGAACTGTTAAAAACTCGGAATTAAGCGGACAAATGCCTTCAAATCCT
>USFX01000046.1 GCA_900553965.1 uncultured Prevotella sp. | reverse complement strand
GAACACGCTTGCCGCGGCGAAAGCCACGCTGACACAGACCCGTGCGAGAGAGACGAGCGCCCGCAACAACCTTTCCTACACCGAAGTGAAGAGTCCCGTCGACGGCGTTACCGGCATGATTGCCTATCGTGTCGGCTCACTGGTGGGATGCACCATCAGCGAACCGCTCGTCACCGTGTCGGATGACAGCCGCGTCTGCGCATATTTCTCGCTGACCGAAAACAGCATCGCCAATTTCGTCGGCCGTGACGGCTCCCCCGATGAGCTTATCCGTCTTATGCCGGAAGTAGAGCTGCGTCTGTCGGACGGCACTATGTATTCGGAAAAAGGCCGTATCTCCGCCGTGAGCGGCATCGTCACCGCCGCAACAGGAACGGTCACGCTCCGTGCCGACTTCCCGAATCCTCAGAGACAGCTGCGCGACGGAGGCAACGCCACCGTCATACTCCCGACAACGAGCGCCAACGCTATCGTCATCCCGCAGGAAGCCACCTACGAGCTTCAGGACAGGACATTCGTATATAAGGTCGTGGACGGCAAGGCACAGTCAACTCCCGTCACTCTCTTCCGGCTGAACAACGGCACGGAATATGTCGTCGAAACAGGATTGAGCGCCGGCGACGTCATCATCGCCGAGGGTGCCGGACTGGTGAAAGAGGGAGCGGCCGTCAGTGTGTCAAACGAAAAGAAGCAGTAAGCGCCATGAACGTAAAGACATTCATCGACCGCCCGATTCTGTCGGGCGTGATTTCCGTGACAATCATCATCGTCGGGCTCATCGGACTGAGCCAGCTCCCCATCGAACAGTTCCCCGACATCGCCCCGCCTACCGTGCGCGTCTCGGCGACATATACCGGAGCAAACGCCGAAACCGTCATGAAGAGCGTCATCACGCCGCTGGAGGAACAGCTCAACGGCGTGGAGAACATGATGTATACGACTTCGACCGCCACAAACACGGGCGCAGCCACCATCTGCGTCTACTTCAAGCAGGGCACGGACGCTGACATGTCCGTCGTGAACGTCCAGAACCGAGTGGCCTCGGCCCAGGGACTGCTGCCGGCCGAGGTGACGAAGTCGGGAATCACCGTGCGCAAGCGTCAGAGCAACACGCTGAAGTCAATATCGCTCTATTCGCCTGACGACTCGTATGACTCAAACTTCCTGACCAACTATCTGAAGATAAACATCGAGCCGCAACTCTCGCGCATCGCTGGAGTGGGGGACGTCAACATCTGGGGTGCAAGCTACTCCATGCGTATCTGGCTCGACCCGCAGCGGATGGCCCAATACGGTCTGATGCCGTCTGACATCAGGGCCGTGCTCGACGAACAGAACATAGAATCGCCCACGGGTACGCTCGGAGCCGAATCGAAGAGCACGTTCCGCTACGTCCTCAAATACCGCGGACGCTACGAAAACGAGGAGGACTATGCCAACATGGTCATCAAGTCGCTTCCTGACGGTAGCGTGCTGCGGCTCAGCGACGTCGCGAAGGTCGAACTCGGAGCCGAGAACTACAACATGCTGAGCCAGACGAACGGTCATCCGGGTGCCAACTGCATGACGGCACAGACCTCCAGCTCAAACGCCAACGAGACCATCGAGGAGATGAACCGCGTTCAGGCTGACCTCGCCGCCTCGCTGCCGAAGGGCATGGTGCTGACCGACATCACGAGCACGAAAGACTTCCTCGACGCCTCCATCTCTAACGTCGTCGAGACGCTCGTCGTCGCCATCCTGCTCGTTGTGCTCGTGGTCTATCTGTTCCTCCACGACCTGCGCGCAACGCTCATCCCCTCGCTGGCCATCATCGTCTCGCTGCTCGGAACGTTCGCCTTCCTCTACGCCGTCGGCTTCAGCCTCAATCTGCTGACGCTCTTCGCCCTCGTGCTGGTCATCGGTACGGTGGTCGACGACAGCATCGTCGTTGTCGAAGCCGTCCAGGCACGTTTCGACGAGGGTTGCCGCTCCGCCTATCAGGCTACGGTCGAGGCTATGGGCGGACAGACCTCGGCACTGATGACCACGACCATCGTCTTCATGGCCGTCTTCATTCCCGTCAGCTTCATGGGCGGAACGACCGGCACGTTCTATACCCAGTTCGGACTGACGATGGCCGTCGCCGTCGCTATCTCGCTGCTCAACGCGCTGACGCTCAGTCCCGCCCTGTGTGCCCTAATCCTCCGTCCGCGCGCCGGTCAGGCGAACAACCGCAAACCCGGCTTCTCCGACCGTTTCCACTACGCCTTCAACCGTTCCTTCCGCCACGTGCTCCAGAAATATATGAGCGGTGTCTCGTTTCTCTTCCGCCACAGGGCCGTTGCTTTCGGCAGCCTCGCAGTGGCGTGTGTCGCCCTCGTCGTGCTGCTGAACACGACGAAGACCGGCCTCGTGCCGCAGGAGGACATGGGAACCATCAATGTCAACGCCCAGACTGCCGCCGGAACAAACCTCGACGAGACGGGCCGCATCATGGACGAGATTGAGGCGGCCATCAGGGACATCCCGCAGATAAAAATATACTCGCGCATAACGGGTAAGGACGCCGTGCACAACCAGTCTGCCTCCGCCGGCTCGTTCACCATCCGTCTGAAGAACTGGAGCGAACGCACCGGAAAGGGTGACGACGTCAACTCGGTCATGAATGAAATCTACCGCCGCACGGACGGCATAAAGGCGGCGTCCATCCGCGTCTCCACCCAGCCCATGATTTCCGGCTACGGAACGAGCAACGGTTTTGAGCTTTACGTGCAGGACAAGAAGGGCGGCAGCGTCGACGACCTGCAGAAATACACCAACGCCTTCATCGACGCGGTGAACCGCCGGCCGGAAATCTCACGCGCCTATACCACGTTCGACACGAAATATCCCCAATATATGGTCGAAGTTGACGCCGCTCTGTGCAAGCGCAACGGTGTATCACCCTCCGACGTGCTCAGCACGCTGACGGGATATGTCGGCGGCAGCTATTCGAGCAACCTCAACCGCTTCACCAAGCTCTATCGCGTCATGGTACAGGCATCACCGGAATATCGTCTCAACACGGAGGCTCTGGACAATCTTTTCGTGCGCGGCAGCGACGGAGCGATGTCTCCCATCTCACAGTATCTCACGCTGACACGGGTCTACGGTTCTGAAAGCCTGTCCCACTTCAACCTCTTCTCCGCCATCAGCGTCTCCGGCGTTCCGGCCGACGGCTACAGCTCCGGTCAGGCCATACAGGCCATCCGCGAAGTGGCCGCGTCGACACTGCCCGAAGGCTACGGATATGAGTTCGGCGGCATGTCACGCGAGGAGGCTTCCACCGGCAGCTCAACCACAACGATGGTGTTCGTCGTCTGTATCGTGTTCATCTATCTCATCCTCTGTGCCCTGTACGAGAGCCTTATGATACCCTTTGCCGTCATTCTCTCAATCCCGTTCGGACTTGCGGGCAGCTTCCTGTTCGCCAAACTGTGGGGACTGGAGAACAACATCTACATGCAGACGGGTCTCATCATGCTCATCGGACTGCTTGCCAAGACGGCCATCCTCCTCACGGAATATGCCTCCGACCGCCGCAGTCAGGGCATGTCCATAACCACGGCCGCCCTGTCAGCCGCCAAAGCCCGTCTGCGTCCGATTCTCATGACCTCGATGACAATGGTTTTCGGTATGCTCCCGCTGATGTTCGCCCATGGAGTAGGGGCCAACGGAAATATCTCCGTCGGTGTCGGAACGGTCGGCGGTATGCTCTTCGGTACGGCCGGACTGCTGTTCGTCGTTCCCTCGCTCTTCATCGCCTGTCAATACATTCAGGAACGCTTCCTGCCAGGACAGAGGCAAGGGAAATGAGGAGGTAATGCACTGACTGTCAGGGTTTAAATGAATTGATTCAAGCATAGCGTTCGGGCATCCGCAGGAACGCTATGCTTGAATCATATCGCTACACTCTCATGGCCCCATTACGACATCCACGACACACGAATCATACAACAAAACCTCTGCTACAAATAATAAAGAACGTGAAAATGTCTCTATTATTCACAAAAACACGCACTTTTGAAATCGCAAACGAGTAGTTAACGACTGTTAACCGCTGTCTTTTTCCATCACCGTTTCATCGCTACCGCGAGCCGTAAGGCCCTCCTTGGGGCGCAATAAGGGCGCCGTCAGGTGACGACGGGCCGCCCGTTGCAGTGCGATAAGGGCCCCGTTGCAACCTCGGGAGGCCCTTACGGCTCGCGGCGGAAATGTCGAGGAAAGACAACAGCGCGTAAGTTACTGACTGTCAGTGCATTCTATTTTTGCACAAAAATGCGCTATTTTGCGTCGTTGTACGGGAATTAGACATCGGGAGCGAATTAACCTTCGTTAAAGTAAACTTGTTTCAGAGTA
The DNA here is from genome assembly GCA_900553965.1 of uncultured Prevotella sp. Classification (GTDB taxonomy): domain Bacteria; phylum Bacteroidota; class Bacteroidia; order Bacteroidales; family Bacteroidaceae; genus Prevotella. The sequence continues at coordinate 10,253 of USFX01000046.1, read as the reverse complement.
ATATTCAGCCATCGTGACATATATATTGCATATCCATTATCTCATATTGGAGGGTGTTGCCAGGAATAACATGATAACGGCATTTGCATGTGCTGAAGTCACGGGTGAACAACGGGATGACAACTAGAACTGCACAACTTTTTTATGTCTGAATCAAAATTTGCCTGTCATTTACATCATATAGTTTTAAATTTTACTACCTTTGCATCCTGATTATGAGTCTTTTTGATATTATATTTCTTGCAATCGCCTTGGCTATGGACTGCTTTACAATATCCATAGTCAGCGGTGTGATCATGCGGCGATGCGAATGGCCAGTGATATTGAGAATGAGCGTATTGTTCGGCCTGTTTCAGGCCATAATGCCACTCCTCGGATGGCTCGGCGCAAACTACTTCAGTGTCTATATCGAGTCCATAGACCATTGGATTGCCTTTGGTCTGCTCGCTTTCATCGGCGGGCGGATGGTCAAGGAAGCCCTCGGACCGGAGGAAGAAATCCATTTCTCTCCCACACGGCTCAGCACCCAGCTCTATTTAGCCGTGGCTACCAGCATCGACGCTCTCGCCATCGGAATTTCATTTGCCTGTCTCGGATATTCGAGATGCTCGCAACTGGCTGTCCCGCTGACCGTCATAGGCGCAGTATCGTTCCTTTTCGGTGTGGTCGGAAGCGTGCTCGGCGTGCGTTGCGGACGTGCAATATCCCGCCGACTGCGTCCTGAACTCGTCGGCGGAATAATCCTGATACTCATAGGAGTGAAGGTTCTCGTGAACCATCTTATGGAGTGATAACATATTACGATACAGATAGATACAGTAGAACGTTAATTTAAGATACATAACAGATGAAACTATCAGAGAACAGGAGCAGCATGCTTCACGGAATACTTCTCATCACGCTCTTTTCATGTGCCGCGTTCTATATCGGCGACATGAACATGGTGAAGAGCCTGTCACTGAGTCCGATGATTGTCGGCATAATCCTCGGCATGCTTTACGCCAACAGTTTGCGCAACAATCTTCCCGAGACATGGGTGCCCGGAATCCTCTTCTGCTCCAAGCGCATATTGCGCATCGGCATCATTCTCTATGGTTTCAGGCTCACTTTCCAGGACGTCACGGCCGTGGGCCTGTCGGCGGTGTGCATTGACGCCGTCATCGTCACGACAACAATCTGCGGCGGAATCATTATCGGCCGTCTGCTGAAAATGGATCGTGACATAGCCCTGCTGACCTCCGTCGGCAGCGGAATATGCGGAGCAGCGGCGGTTCTCGGCGCTGAGTCGGCCATAAGGACAAAGCCATACAAGACGGCCGTGGCCGTGGCTACGGTGGTCATCTTCGGCACGCTGGCCATGTTCCTCTATCCCGCGCTCTACCGCAGCGGCGTCATCGACCTTTCACCGGAGGCCATGGGCATATTCACCGGTTCGACGATACACGAGGTTGCCCATGCCGTAGGTGCGGGCAATGCCATGGGACCGGTGGTATCTAACTCGGCCATCATCGTCAAGATGATACGTGTGATGATGCTCGTGCCCGTACTGCTGGTTCTCAGCTACAGCGTGGCCCGTGCCGCCGTGAAGGCCGGAATGGGCAAACAGGAGACTGACGGAGGCAAAATCTCCATTCCCTGGTTCGCCATTCTCTTCCTTGTCGTCATCGGTTTCAACTCCCTCGACCTGCTTCCAACGGAGCTTGTCGACTTCATCAACACTTTCGACACTTTCCTGCTCACCATGGCCATGACCGCCCTCGGAGCTGAAACGAGCATCGAGAAGTTCAAGAAGGCCGGTCTCAAACCGTTTGTCTTGGCTTTCATTCTATTTCTGTGGCTCATGACTGCCGGCTATCTGATGGCCAAATATGTAGTGCCGATGTTCTGACATAATATAAAATAGGTGACATGTGTTTCTTCTGTCCGGGAAGAAACATAAACGCATGAATCGGAATGTTGTTTGACATTCCGATTCATACGTTTAGAGATATGAAAGGTTTTTCGGTTTATCCCGTAGTCGCGTTGATGCTGCTTGGCTGGCTGCAATACAAATAAATCAGCACATTATCGCATAATATGAAAAATTATGCCTATCTTTGCAATAGTTATTACTAATCAAATAGAACAAATACATGGTAAACAGATTTATTTTGAATGAAGTTTCATACTTCGGCCCTGGAGCGCGCAAGGAACTCCCGGGAGTAGTGGCCCGTTTCGGATATAAGAAAGCACTGGTCGTAACGGACAAAGGACTGATGAAGTTCGGTGTGGCAAAGATGGTACTCGACGTATTGGATGAGGCCGGAATCGCATACGACATATTCGATGATGTCAAGCCCAACCCCACGGTGACAAACGTCAAGGACGGAATCGAGGCTTGCAAGAAGTCCGGCGCAGACTTCATCGTTGCTATCGGCGGTGGCTCTGCCATGGACACGGCAAAGGGAATCGGCATCGTCTGCAACAACCCCGAGTTCTCCGACATCGTTTCGCTTGAGGGCGTGGCAGACACAAAGAAGAAGAGTCTGCCCATCATCGCGCTGCCCACGACGGCCGGAACGGCTGCCGAGACGACGATAAACTATGTCATCATCGACGAGCAGAATCAGAAAAAGATGGTCTGCGTGGATCCCAACGACATCCCCGCCGTCGCCATCGTTGACGCCGAGCTGATGTACTCCCTGCCCAAGGGACTCACTGCTTCGACCGGTATGGACGCCATGACCCACGCCATCGAAGGTTATATCACAAAGGCTGCATGGGAGATGAGCGACATGTTTGAGATCAAGGCCATCGAAATGATACACAAGTATCTGCCCATCGCCGTCAACGACCCGACCAATCCCGAGGGACGCAACGGTATGGCCGTAGCTCAGTATATCGCCGGTATGGCATTCTCAAACGTCGGTCTCGGCGTTGACCACGGCATGGCTCACCCGATGAGCGCCCTGCATGACGTTCCCCACGGTGTGGCATGCGCCATCCTCCTGCCGACAGTGATGCGCTTCAACGCTCCCGCCGCAAAGGAGAAATATGTGGAAATTGCCAAGGCTTGCGGTGTCTACAAGGACGGCATGACCGTTGACGAGGCTGTGGAAGCCGCATGCGACGAGATTGCAAACCTCTCACGTATCGTCGGTATCCCCGAGCACCTCAGCGAGCTGGGCATCAACGAGGCCGACATCCCCGCTCTCGCCGAACAGGCCATCAACGACGTCTGCACTCCCGGCAACCCGCGCGAGGTAACAAAGGAAGACATCATCAATATCTATAAGTCCATTCTGTAAGACAGGAACAGGGAATAGATAAGCAAAACGAGCATGACCGGAGAACTGCCGTAGCCTCTGAAGAAGGCAATGTGGCAATTCTTCGGTCATGCCCGTTTTCGTTTGAACCGTTCAAACCAGCCCTTCAGGTATATGTTCGGATATATTTGGAGGTTCGGTTTTTAATAACTACCTTTGCATCTGATACGAAACAACTAATTATTTATTATATGAAAAGACAGATATTAATGGCAGCCATGCTTGTCGCGACAGGCAACGTGCTGGCATGTACCAACTTCATCGTCGGAAAAAAGGCAAGCACGGACGGTTCCGTGATCTGCTCATACAGTGCCGACGACTATGGAATGTTCCAGAGTCTATGCCACTACCCGGCGGCAAAACATGCTAAAGGAGAGATGCGCAAGATTTATGATTGGGACACAAACGTTTATCACGGGGAGATACCGGAAGCGGCCGAGACCTATAGCGTGGTGGGAAATATCAACGAATATCAGGTGACCATAGGCGAGACAACATTCGGCGGACGCGAGGAAATGGTCGACTCAACGGGCATAATGGACTACGGTTCGCTGATATACGTCGCCTTGCAGCGTTCCCGCACGGCACGTGAAGCAATCGCCGTAATGACCGGACTGGCTGAGACTTATGGATATAACAGCGAAGGAGAGACCTTTACCATCTGCGACCCGAACGAGGCTTGGATCATGGAAATGATGGGATGTGGTGCCGGAAGCAAGTCTGTTGTCTGGGTGGCTCTGCGTGTGCCCGATGACGCAATTTGCGCCCATTCCAACCAAAGCCGCATACGAACGTTCAATCAGAAAGACAAGGAGAACGTGATGTGCTCGAAGAACGTGGTGAAATATGCCCGGAAAATGGGATGGTTCACTGGCAAGGATGCCGATTTCAGCTTCTGCGAAACATACGCGGCACCCGATTTTGAAGGTCGCCGGTTCTGTGAGGCACGCGTTTGGACGTTCTTCAACCATTTCAGCAGCGATATGGAACAGTATGTTCCCTATGCAGCAGGAAAGGTGAAAGACGCCAAGCCCATGCCTTTGTGGATTGTTCCGGAGCGCAAGGTTAGCGTTCAGGATGTCAAGGACTGCATGCGTGACCACTACGAAGGTACACCGTTCGCGCTCGACAGCGACATCGGAGGTGGTATATGGCAGATGCCTTACCGTCCCACACCGCTGTCTTTCACGGTAGACGGAAAGAAGTATTTCAATGAGCGGCCCGTATCGACACAGCAGCCGGGCTTCGTTTATGTCAGCCAGATGCGTTCATGGTTGCCGCGTGAAATCGGCGGCGTTCTGTGGTGGGGCAATGACGACGGTAACATGGTTGCCTTCACGCCGGTCTACTGCTGCACAACGACAATACCGGAGTGCTATTCCACACCTGGAGCCGACGCTCTCACGTTCAGTATGGACAACGCCTATTGGGTGTGCAACTGGGTCAGCAACATGGTCTATCCGCGCTACAGCCTCATGTTCCCCACGCTCAAAGAAGTGAGGGATTCGCTTGATGCCTCTTACATGGCTTTGCAACCGGAAATAGAAGAGAAGGCAAAGACGATGTACAGCCAAAGCCCTGAAGCGGCTGCCAAATATCTTACGGAATATACCGGCACTAAAGCCGCCGAGATGCTGGCACGCTGGAAGCAGCTGGCTTTCCATCTGATAGTGAAATACAACGATATGATTGTGAAGCCGGAGGATGCCAACGGCAATTTCATCCGCACGAAAGAAGGCCTCGGAGCAAAGGTTAAGCGCCCGGGATTCCCCGAGAATTATGCCCGTGAACTGATTCGGCAGACGGGCGACAGATACGCCTATCCGGCTGAATAGCAGTCCACTGATATACAAAGACGGCCCGCATGGAGATTTCATGCGGGCCGTCTTTGTATTATAATGTCATTCCTTCGTTTTATAATGTATCCCTTTGTTTTATAAGAATTGTTCCTTTGTTGTCTTATGTGTTATTGAAAATCAATCCTGCTTGTCCTGAAAGAAATAGCTTGAACCGTCAAAGCAGTGGGTGCAGACCTGTTCCTTTGGGAGTCCAATGGCCTCGATGAGCGTTTCAATCTTGTTGAACTTCACGCTGCTGAGACCGAGTTGGCGGCCGATTTCCTCCACCATGCGATTATATTCGGGGCTGTCCGTCGTGGCATACTTCTCCAGATTCTTGTTCGGATCACCCTCAAAGTCCTGTATGATGCGGCGCGTAATCAGTTCGAGGTCGCTTTTCGACGCCGTAAATCCTATGAACGGACATCCGTAGACCAGCGGCGGGCATGAGATGCGGGCATGCACTTCCTTGGCACCGTACTCAAAGAACGTCTTTACATTGTCCCTGAGCTGAGTTCCGCGGACAATCGAATCGTCACAGAAGACAACGCGCTGGTCTTTCAGTATGGCCGGATTGGGAATCAGTTTCATCTTGGCCACAAGGTCGCGGCGGCTCTGATTGCCCGGAGTGAATGAGCGCGGCCACGTAGGAGTATATTTCAGAACGGCACGCTTGTACGGAATCTTATGACCTTCGGCATATCCCAACGCCGTTCCAACGCCCGAATCAGGCACTCCGCAGACACAATCTGCATCCGTATCGTCTTCCTTTCCCATAACCGTTCCGGCGTATTCGCGCACATATTCGGCATTGATGCCTTCATAGTCGCTGGCCGGAAATCCGTAATAAACCCAAAGGAAAGAACATATCTGACAGCGGGTGAAAGGTTTCTGAAGCACTTCCATGCTTTCCGCCCGTAGGTGTACGATTTCTCCCGGACCGACGTCACGCACACGCTTGAAGTCGAGGTTGGGTAGGGAAGTGGTCTCGCTCGTGGCAGCAAAAGCACCTTCTTTCTGTCCAAGGACAATCGGTGTACGTCCAAGAGCGTCACGCGCGGCAATAATACCGTCTTCTGTGAGCAAGAGAATGGAGCACGAGCCCTTTATCTTCCGATAGACGAAATTAATGCCTTCGACAAAAGAGTTTCCCATGTTGATGAGCAATGCGACGAGCTCCGTCGGATTGATGTTGTTCGCACTCATCTCACTGAAGTGCATGCGGTTGGCCAGCAACTCTCCGGCAATCTCACGCATGTTGTTGATTTTGGCCACCGTCACGACTGCATATCTGCCGAGATGCGAGTTGATCAGTATCGGTTGCGGGTCTGTATCGCTGATGACACCGATGCCGGAGTTGCCGGTGAACTTGTCCAGTTCGCTTTCAAAGCGTGAACGGAAGTAGTCGCGCTCAAGACTGTGTATGCTACGTGTGAAACCCTTTTCCTTGTCAAAAGTGACAAGTCCTGCTCTCTTTGTACCTAAATGCGAGTTATAGTCAGTGCCGTAAAACAAATCGTTTACGCAATTCTTCACTGCTATAGTTCCGAAAAAACCACCCATGTATTGTTACCTGTTTACCTTATTGAAACTTTATGCTGCAAAATTAATGCTTTTCGATGAAAAATCATCACTATCAGAGGACTTTATTTTTAAGAATGTCCATTCTTGAGATATTTCCGTCCGGCCTTTGAAATATGTCAGAAAGCACGTTATATCAAAGAATAAGGGTGTGCCGAAATTCCTGCACACCCTTATCTGTTGTTTTCATTTAATATGATTCCGATTCATTGGGAAAGTCTCCGCTTTTCACGTCCGTGATATAATGGCCGATAGCTTCCGTCATAACCGTATTGAGGTCGGCGTAACGGCGGAGGAATTTGGGACTGAAGTCATGGGACATGCCGAGCATGTCGGCCACGACGAGCACCTGTCCGTCCGTTCCGTTTCCGGCACCGATGCCAATCGTCGGAATTGATATTTCCTTTGAGACACGTGCTGCCAGCGCAGCTGGAACCTTTTCAAGCACGAGGCCAAAGCATCCCACGCGGTCCAGCTCGACGGCGTCGCTCAGCAGCTTTTCGGCCTCGGCGTCATCCTTTGCACGCACAGCGTATGTTCCGAACTTGTTGATGCTCTGCGGCGTAAGGCCCAGATGGCCCATCACGGGTATGCCGGCGTCGAGAATGCGCTTTATCGTATCAATGATTTCCACGCCGCCCTCCAGCTTCAGAGCGTCACATCCGCTCTCCTTCATGATGCGGATGGCATTCTTGACGCCTTCGGTGCAGCCGACCTGATAGCTTCCGAAGGGCATGTCGCACACAACGAGCGCGCGGTTGACGGCACGGACAACCGAGCGGGCATGGTATATCATCTGGTCGACGGTGATGGGCAATGTCGTCGAATTGCCTGCCATGACGTTCGATGCGGAGTCTCCAATCAATATCGCGTCAACTCCGGCTTTGTCCACTATTCCGGCTGTCGTAAAGTCGTAGGATGTGAGCATGGAGATTTTCTCTCCCTTCTGTTTCATCTCGATGAAACGATGAGTGGTGACCTTGCGTGTGTCACTGTTTAAATAACCTGCCATTATAGATATTGTATTTTGATTTGGTTAAGACAATAGATTGTCGCATTTCTCAAAGTCCATACCATCATAGTCGTTGATGACGATGTCGGAATGCGGCTGTATGGCCTCTGCCGGGTTTGTCGTGGCGAGTCCCACGATGGTCATTCCGGCAGCCCGTCCGGACTTCAGCCCATTGAAACTGTCCTCAAAGACAACACATTCTTCCGGGCTGACACCAAACTTCGCCGCGGCCGTAAGATAGCAGTCTGGATCGGGTTTGCTCCGTTTGAAATCCTCGGCTGTAAGAATAGCGTCGAAGAGCTGGCGGAATTCGGGATGACGGGAATAGACACTGTTCATCTTTGGGACGTTTGAACTTGTCACAACGGCCGTCCTGACGCCATGCGCCCGCAGCTCTTTGACAAACGCCTCAAATCCGGCTATATAGTCAAAGGCCATATGCTTTTCAAACTCATTGAGCCGCGCCGTTATCACGGCCTGCTTCGGCTCCAGCTCACCGCTGAAGTATTTATCATATATCTGAGTAAGTGTCTGTCCTTTGATAGCGTTTTCCAGATTGGGAATTTCCGGATGGAACTCACGGCCTTGAGCGCCCCAGAATTCCGAGTATTGCGGTTCCGTGTCGAACACCACACCGTCAAGGTCAAATAATGCTGCTTTCAGTTTATCCATTTCGCTGTTTATTTTCATTTAGCGGGTGCAAAATTACTAATTTTATTCAGAATAAGGCCCGTTTTGTTCCGTATTTAGCGGATTTATACTATATTTGCATTTCAATGTAAATGGAATATCACATGCGTTTTACATCCATATCCGTGATTGTCGCTGTCATTCTGGCCGGAGGGCTTATCTCATGCGCGAAGAAAACAAAGGAGGCCGTACGGGCCGACTTTGATTGTATTACGGTATCTCGGGACGTCCCATTGACAGACGCCACCGGCGCCCCACGGTGCAGAATCAAGATGGAATTGCAGACAGCAAAAGGCAATTCCGAAAAATCAAAAAGCATAAACAGCATTATCGGCGAACGCCTTTTCGGTTATGAGAACCTGTCGTTAAGTCAGGCGGCCGACTCTTTTGCCAATGCCTACGTACGCAACTACATAGAGGTTCTCCGTCCGCTTTACGACAAGGACAAGGCCGACGAGACACGCCGTTCGTGGTACGAATACCACTATACGGTGACGACCGAAGTTGACGAAGGCCGTGACGGTGTCATTGTCTATACGATGAAGTCCGACTGGTACGAAGGCGGCGCCCACGGATTGAGCCAAAAACACGTCGTCAACTTCGACATGAAGACCGGCCGCCGGCTGGTCCTTGCCGACATTCTTGTCCCGGGATATGAACCCCGACTGAACGAGATGTTGCTGAAAGCGCTTGAGAACAAGGTCGGAGCGAAGAACATGACGGAGCTTCACGACAAGGGCTATCTCTATTCGATGGACATGTTCACGCCCGAGAACTTCATCATCGGCGAGGACAATATCACCTTTATATATAATGTGTATGAGATAGCTCCGTTCGCCGAGGGCATGACGGAACTGTCGATAGACTATTCAGAACTAAATGATTTATTACCCAAACAATAATGGAACAGATTCTTAAATATTTCCCGGAACTGACGGATGTCCAGAAATCCAAGTTTTCCGCCCTGTATGATTTGTATCTGGACTGGAACTCCAAGATAAACGTCATATCCCGAAAGGACATCGAAAACCTCTATGAACACCACGTGCTCCACTCTCTTGCCATAGCCAAGACCGTGAGGTTCAGACCCGGAACGAGCATATTGGACTTCGGAACGGGAGGCGGATTTCCCGGAATACCGTTGGCGATAATGTTTCCTGAGTGCCGCTTCAAGCTGATTGACGGTACGGGAAAGAAGATACTGGTGGCTCAGGAAGTGGCCAAGGCCATCGGACTGACAAACTGCTCTCCCGTCCAGCTGCGCGGCGAGGAAGAGAAAGGCAAGTTCGATTTCGTCGTCAGCCGCGCCGTCATGCAGCTGCCCGACCTTATGAAAATCGTCCGTAAGAACGTCTCGAACAAACATCAGAACGCCCTGCCCAACGGCGTTATATGCCTCAAAGGCGGAGATGTTCAGGCGGAGGTCCATCCATACCGCAACATAGCTGAAGTGACCGACATCAGCGATTTCTTCTCAGAGGAATGGTTCAAGGGCAAGCACATCATCTATGTACCGGTTTAAACTTATCGTCTGATTATGTTGAAGATAGAACGTTTTGTCTGCAATCCCTTCCAGGAGAATTGCTATGTGGTGAGTGACGATACGCAGGAGGCCGTCGTTATCGACTGCGGAGCCTTCTTTCCGGAAGAACGCAAGGCCGTCACGGAATATATACGTACGAACGGTCTCAGCGTGAAGCACCTTTTGGCGACACACGCGCATATAGACCACAATTTCGGCAACGACACGATGAAAGAAGAGTTCGGTCTGTCGCCGGAGGTCAGCGCGGCTGATATGGCTCTCATGGACCGTCTGCGGGAACAGGC
>USFX01000045.1 GCA_900553965.1 uncultured Prevotella sp. | reverse complement strand
GTCTCCGTGTCTCTGTGTTCAAAAAACTTATTATAAAGTAATAATGAATACTTACCTTAACAAATAACGATACAGATATGAAACGATTACTAATCTCACTTTTGCTCATGCTGACCGTCTCGCTGTCAGCCACGGCAAAGAACACGGCAGGAACATTCGCCGTCGGCGACAAGACGTTCCTGCTCAACGGCAAGCCTTTCATCATCAAGGCGGCCGAAGTACACTATCCGCGCATCCCGCGCCCCTATTGGGAGCACCGCATCAGGATGTGCAAGGCGCTGGGCATGAACACGCTCTGCCTCTATGTCTTCTGGAACATCCACGAACAGCAGGAGGGCGTCTTCGACTTCACGGGCCAGAACGACGTGGCCGAGTTCTGCCGTCTGGCGCAGAAGAACGGCATGTACGTCATCGTACGCCCCGGCCCATACGTCTGCGCCGAGTGGGAGATGGGCGGTCTGCCGTGGTGGCTGCTGAAGAAGAAGGACATCAGGCTGCGCGAACAAGACCCTTATTTCATGGAGCGCGTGCGTCTGTTCGAGCAGAAAGTCGGCGAGCAGCTCGCCCCGCTGACCATACAGCGCGGCGGTCCGATCATCATGGTGCAGGTGGAAAACGAATACGGCTCCTACGGTGAGGACAAGCCGTACGTCAGCGCCATACGTGACATCGTGCGCGAATCGGGCTTCAACGACGTGACACTCTTCCAGTGCGACTGGGCGAGCAACTTCACGAAGAACGGACTCGACGACCTCGTCTGGACGATGAACTTCGGCACGGGAGCCGACATCGACAGCCAGTTCAAGCGCTTGAAGGAACTGCGCCCCACGTCGCCGCTGATGTGTTCGGAGTTCTGGAGCGGATGGTTTGACAAGTGGGGAGCACGCCACGAGACGCGCCCGGCCGAGAAGATGACTGCCGGAATAGACAAGATGCTGTCAAAAGGCATATCGTTCTCGCTCTATATGACCCACGGCGGAACGTCGTTCGGCCACTGGGCAGGTGCCAACTCGCCCGGCTTCGCGCCCGACGTGACGAGCTATGACTACGACGCGCCCATCAACGAGTACGGTCTGGCTACGCCGAAATACTACGAACTGCGCAAGGTCATGGAGAAATATGCCGACGGAAAGCTGCCCGCCGTGCCCGCCGCACCGATGCCGCTGATAAGCGTGCCTGAGTTCCGGCTGGAGCGCGTGCTGAGCCTCAACGACCTCGTGACGGCTGAGCGGGAGAGCCGCGACGTGGTCACGATGGAGGAGATGAACACGGGTTGGGGCATGGTGAAATATACCACGACGCTGCCCGAGGTTCCCGTGAAGAGTCTGCTGACGCTAAACGACTGCCACGACTTCGCCCAGGTATTCGTCAATGGCGACTACATCGGCAAGATTGACCGCGTGAAGAACGAGAAGTCGCTCATGATGCCGCCGGTGAAGAAGGGCGACACGATGGTGATATTGGTCGAGGCGATGGGCCGCATCAACTTCGGACGCGCCATCAAGGACTATAAGGGCATCACCAACGACGTTACCATTCAGGCCGACATCGACGGCAACGAGGTGACATGGAACCTGAAAGACTGGCTCATACAGGCCACGGCCGACGACTATGACGCCATAAAGAAAGCTATGGCGCAGGGACACAAGGACGTGAAGCGCCGCGAGACAATAACGAGCAAGGGCGGCTATTTCCGCGGCAAATTCACATTGAAGAAGCCCGGCGACACTTTCATCAACACCGAAGCCTTCGGCAAAGGGCAGGTGTGGATCAACGGCCACGCCATCGGCCGCTTCTGGAACATCGGCCCGCAGCAGACTCTCTACGTTCCGGGCTGCTGGCTGAAGAAAGGCGACAACGAAGTGATTGTCCTCGACATTGTCGGCCCAAAGGAGGGGGGCGTGGCTTTCTGTCAGGACCATCCGGAACTGGACAAGCTAAACCGCGAGAAGGCTGTCAAGCACAACAACCCGAAAGACCGGCCTGACCTCAACTCTGCTACCCCCGCGCTCACCACGGCCTTCGTCGCCGGCAACGGATGGCAGCGTGTCGCTTTCGCCGCTCAGGCCAAGGGCCGCTACGTGGCAATAGAGTGTCAGAGCGTCCATTCGGGCAAAGCCGTCTCCATCGCCGAAATCTATCTGACCGGCGCCGACGGCAAGCGCCTGAGCCGCGAGCAGTGGTCGGTCAAGTATGCCGACAGTGAGAACGAACGCGGCAACAACACCGGCGACAAGGCTTTCGACCTTCAGGAGTCGACGTATTGGCAGACGGCCAAGGGTGCCGCCCTGCCCCATCTGCTCGTCATTGACCTCGGCGAGGAACAGACCGTGACAGGCATCGAATATCTCCCGCGGGCCGAACAGGGCGCACCCGAGAGCGTGAAGGACTGCAGGGTGTTTGTTTATTGATATAAAAGGAGATAAAGGGAGATAGAAGGAGATAAAGGGAGATAGAGGACGTATGTCTTGTTAAGCAAATAAGACTATTGTCCTCTATCTCCCTTTATCTCCTTCTATCTCCCTTTATCTTCTTCTATCTCCCTCTATCTCCTCTCTATCTTACTTTCCCTCTTTCACCATCTTCACTCCGCTGAGCTTTACCTCGGCCGTCTTCGTGTCGATGTTCTCACCTTTCTCGGTATATACAAAGACACTGTTGTCCACCGTGATGCCGTGGACACAGTTCATGCCTTCTATTCCGCGCGCCGTGATGGCGTTCTTGGCGCCGCGGCATACAACGCCGGAGATATGGATGTCCGTAAATTCAGGAACCTTTTCGAGCTTCTTGTCGGCAACCGTTGCGGTGTCCTTGCTGCCGGCCGGGCGGTCAAGATAGTCACACTGGAAAGAGATGGCATCGCCGCTGATATCCGTCATGACGATATCGCTGATATGGATAGCCTCCCCGCGGCCGATACCGCTCTTGAAGCGCAAGCCGACGTCGGTTCCGGCGAAACGGCAACGGCGCACGACGATGCGCTTCATGCCCGTCACGTCCTCGCTGCCGATGACAAATCCGCCATGGGCATGGAAGACGGTGTTGTTCTCAATCAGTATGTCCTCACAACCGTTGACCAGCGCACCCTCCTTACGTTCACCGCTCTTCATGCAGAGACCGTCGTCACCGGCGTCCACCGTCGAGTTGACAATCAGCGCCTGATGGCAGTCGCTCAGGTCGATGGCGTCACCGTTCTGGGCGTTCCACGGACAGCGCACGGTGATTCCGTCGATGATGATATTGCGGCTGTTGAACGGATGGACATGGAACTTCGGAGCGTTCTGGAACGTGACACCCGTGAGCATGACGTTCTCGCAGTGGTGCACACGGAACAGGTCGTTGCGCCTCTTCTCCTGCTTCTCCGGCGTCTCGGCCACGTTGGCGTAGCCCGCCTTCATGTCCCACGGATACCAGAGCGAACCGTTCTGACGCTCGACACCGCCCAGCGCCTTATACTGTTTCCACTCGACGTCGCTGACCTTGCCACGCTTCACCGGCCGCCACTGCGAGCCGTTGCCGTCGATGATGCCCTCGCCGGTGATCATGATGTTCTTGCAGCGCACGGCACTGATGCACGCCATGACGCGCGATGCCTTCGGGTTCGCCTTATCCTCATACAGCGCCTTGTCAGGCGAGAAATAGATGATTGCGTTCTTCTCCACATGCAGGTCGATGTTGCTCTTCAGCACGATAGGCCCCGTCAGCCATACGCCCTGCGGCACCGTGAGCCGTCCGCCACCTTCGGCCGAGAGCTGGTCGATGGCCCGCGCGAAAGCGTCTGTACACAGTGTCAGGCCGTCGCCGACAGCCCCGAAATCGGTTATGCTGACCGTTCTGTCCGGCACGCTCGTGGGAGTGGCCTTGCGCAGCTCCACGGGCAAGTTTTGGTAGTAGTGGGCATAGTCTGACGCCATGGCCGGACAGCACGGCCACAGCAATGCCACTGCAAGCAGTAGTTTAATGATTTTCTTCATGTCGTATATTTGATTTGTTTATAATATATCTGTGCAAATACACTCATATTCACCCTTTATCTCGTCAGCGAGAACTTCAGCGAAAGGCCGAAGTCGTGGGTCGTCGTGGGGTAGCTGCTGCTGGAGAGCATCGGGGTATTGGTCTGACGGTCATAGTATGCGCTGACGGTGAGCAGACGCGAAAGCGTATAGTCGGCCATGAACGACATCTTGAACGCCGTGTTTCCGCTGCTGGCTGAGCTGGTCACGGTGGCTATGTCGCGGGTGATGGCGGCCTGTTTGCGCAGCGAGATGTCGAGGCGGAGATTGAGGTCATGGTTCACACCGCCGCGCGCTGTCGTCGTGGTCGTCTTCTTCTGGTCGGCGGCGTTGTTGTTACGGTTGCGTCCGCGCTGCGCCTTCTTGATCTTTCTCGACGCCGTTCCGCCGAAAAGACGGAAGTTGCTGATCTTATATCCCATGCCGATCACCCAGTCCTTGCTCAACGCCTCGTTGAGCTGGACACTGGTCATGCTGAGGTTGAGCACGCGGGTGGTACGGTATTCCACCTTGCACGTGAGATTGTTCTGAAGCGTGAAGTCGACACCGAAGAGCGGCGAGAAGGCCTCGTTGATGCTGACCGTGCTCACGTTGTACATGCTGCTGGGCACGGGATTACCCGTGGTGACGTCGTTGATGAAGCCGAGGCCGTCCATATATTCATAGTAGGTGCTGTACGTCGCATAGCTTCCGACGGCGAAGACACTCTTGTAGGCGTGGTTCAGATTGACGCTCTTGAAATGGTCGCGTAACCACGGCAGACGGCCCAGACCGCTGTATTTGACGGTCCAGTTGGGCAGCATGCGCTTCAGTGTGGGGAAAATGTCAAGCGACGAGCCCGCACCGGAGGTATAGGCCGAGAGGAAAGCGGGGATGAGCACGTCGGCACTGTACTTGCCGACCTGTCCCAACTCCGGATTGTACTGTGCTCCGCCGAGGCTGACACCGTTGGCATCAGTCACTCCCTGAGGATACCGCGTTCCGGCATAGCGGGCCTGGACGCGCTCGCGGAAGCCGTCGATGGACTCACAGAAACGCGTGAACGACTTTGAGGCGTAGCCGTTGTTGGCGTCGCCCATGCCTTCGAGGGCGCTCTTCAGACTGACGGTCGTCATGGTGAATGAACCGCTCTGGGTCGTCGGCATGTCGGCGTACATATACTGTATGCTCCTCGCCTTGTTGACCGTACGGCTGGCGTTGAGGTCAATCTTCAGGTCGCGGATGGGTTCGAGCGTCATGCGCACCTGCAAGTCCTCGTTGGCCGTGGTCGACGCGGGCGTGGCCACGCTGTCGTTGCACATCAGCCAGCCGCGGTCGTAGGCCTTCTGCAGATAGCTGTCGCCTGTGAGACCGAAGGCGAAGTCCAGTCCCGGAGCCATGCCGCCGCCCGTGCGCTGGCCGAAGGCGTCGCCGATGTTGGGCATGAAGCCCGGCAAGGTCATGGCGTACTGGTTGCGGTAGGTGATGCTCACGTTGCGGACCATCATCAGGAAGCGGGCCGCCGACTGTGCCGGACGGTACCACCACTGCTTCTCAATCGGCTCCTTCGGCATGACGCTGAGCTTTATCTGAACCGTATCGAGGTTCTTGATAATGATCTTGTTGTCGTCAACGACCTTATATTTCACGTCATAATGCCGTCCGTCCTTCGTCTTTGCCGTCACGACGAGGCGGCGGCTCTTCTTGTTGTGGGCCACGGTAATGGTCGTGTCGGGACGGAGGGTGATTTCGCGCTGATAGGTGTTCTTGTTCTTCGGAAGCTCCGCCTGCTGCTTCTTGTCCTCCTTGCCGTCCTTCGGCTCACCGGGTTTGCCGGTCTTATCCGTGGCGGGCTTGCCCGGCTTGCGTATCTGCGGGGGCTTCTTTGTGGTCGTCGTGTTCTTCTTGTTGAACCGCTCGTTGGCCTTCTTCAGGAAAGGAATGTGGTTGTAGAGCGTCTCCATGTTCAGCGTCGAGTTGATGGTGACGGTGCGGTTGTTGGAGATGGTGTTGCCGAGCGACGTTCCGTCGTCCAGCTCCGTGCCGCGAAGCCACGAATATGTGGCCGTGTAGTTGGCGTCGGCGTTGAGCCAGTCGAAGATGGGGAGCTTGTTGAGCGGCACCTGATAGGACGCCGTGAACGTCTGCTGATAGTCCAGCGGACGGCCGAGGTCCTTTATCGACTGCCAGACGGAGTCCTTCCAGACCTTATACTGGTCAGGATAGAGATCTTTGTTGACCGGCACATACGGCTCCTCAATCTCGGCGTGAGTGGCCGACTGGAAGTTCATGTGAAGGTTCTTCGTCAGGTCCCAGCGGATGGAGAAGTCGCGGTTCCAGAGGAACTGGGAGTTGAACGTCAGCGGAAGCTGCGAGCCTCCCGATGCGTCGACGTCGCGCTCCTGCAGTTCGTAGTAGTTGCGTATCATCTCGCTGTTGAACGAAATGTTCTGCGGGAGATAGTTGATGCCTATTGCCTTGGGCAGACCGAGCCACTTGCTCTTGCCCTTCAGCTTCTTGAAAGGCTCGTAGGTCTTATACACCGGAGTGTAGCTGTAGTTGATGGAGCCGCGCCACTGGTCCTCCTTTTCATATACGGTGGTCTCTCCCGACGTATTGTTGTGGGAGTGGCTGTAGCTGAACGAGAAGTTGCCCGGGTCGTAGGGCATGGGGTGGCGCTTCGTCCTGATGCCGACATTGACGTTCGACAGCGACAGGTTGGTGCTGGTCTTCTTCGTCACGGCGATGGCTTCGATGGAGTCGCGCTCATGCTTGTCGAAGGCAGACTCAAGGGCGTCGTCAAGCTCCATGTCGGTGTCAAGCGGGTTATACTTGGGACGCGTCTCCTCCTTCGTCACGGAATAGTAGAATGGGATGGAAACCTTGGCCTTGTCGGGGAAGAACTTTCCGAGTTCGAGATTGGCCGTGAGGCTGTATGTCTTGTAGTCGTCGGTGCTGCGCTGGGCCAGTCCTTCCTCCAGTCCGCCGAAGCCTTCGGTCAGCATGCGGCCCGTCAGATTGACCGAACCGAAGTCGGAGAGCTGCATGTTGAGAGCTCCCGAAGCGGCCCAACCGCCCTTGTTGTTGAACTCCAGCAGTCGGAGTTCGTTGACCCAGACCTCTCCCGACTTGGCCGTGGAAGAGACATTGCGCACACCGATCATCATCGTGCGCACCTCGCCGAGCGACGGATTGCCCATGATGCTGATTTTGTTGTTGGGGCGGTCGGCATCATATTCGGAATAAACCGTGGTGAAAGATGCTCCGCCGGTGGTGCGGGCCTTGTTGCGCGCCTTCTTTATGGCGGTGAAGACGGACATGTCTATGTCCAGCATATTTTCCTCCGGCCATACCAGACGGCATGCCTCAGTGGAATATTTGTCATACTGTCCCTCCGGCGTGAGCTTCAGAGGGATTTCATATTCGTAGTAGTTGTTCTTGTAGTCATTGCCCAAGCGGATGAAGACGGCCAGCTGGTCGTTCTGCAGGTTGGTCGTGTTCTGCTGCATGGCGTTGGCGTGGACGAACATCTGGAGGCGCTTGTACTGGCGCAGGTCGAGCGTCGTGTTCTTGTAGACAGCTTTCGCCTCGTTCCTCGAAAGGTTCTTGACGGTGAGGTTCATGGCCTGCTCGTTGCTCTCGACGAGCTGCGGCTGCGACGGATCGGTAACGCGGCTGATGCCCGGCGGCAACACGTAGTTGACCGGACGCTTGTCGTTGTACTCCTCGATATTGACCGCGCTGACCTCAAGCGAGCCCGTATTGGCGGACGTGTTGTTGCTCAGGTCGTGCTCATACTGGCGCCATTCGCCGCGGACAAGGTCGAGACTGCCGAAGCGCAGGACGATGGGGCGCTGGAACTGAGTGAGGAACATTCGCATGAAGCGTATCGACGAGAAGTCGCTGATGGAGCCGATGCGCTCCTTGTCGGCCGTGTTGAGCGGAATGCGGAACTTATACCAGTTGACAGTCTCGCGCTTTCCGTTGCGCAAGTGGGCCTCGTAGGTGCGGATGTCGGTGATGAAGTTGTTGCCGATATTGTTCTCGTTGATGTCCTCCGGGCGTATGCTCACATGATACTGGTAGTAGCGCTCGTACTCGTTGAGGGTGTAGTCCTGGTTTATATCCTCGACGTCGGGCATAGTCTTGTAGGACGTGTCGTAGCCTTCGCCGTTGCCGTTGTTGTCCGGCGAGTTGCCCTGCGGATTGTTGATGCGCTTGTAGCGCTCCATGATCGAGGCCTCGCGGCTGTCCAGCTCGCTGCCGCGGAAATACTGATAGTTGTCGTTGGCCGGGTCAGAGGTCCACGCATTGCGCACGCTGTCGTTGGTAATGGTCTGCACGAAGTTGTTGAAATCGGGATAGTAGGTGCGCTCCTCGTCGTCATTGAGACCGTTGAGACCGACGTCCTGCTTCTCCCGCGCACCGGAAGTGGTGGCGAAGGCGTATGTCTGGGTGGCCTGAACGGGCACCTTTCCCCACTGCGTCGTGGTGAAACTGTTGCTTCCGTCGACCGGCATACCGCTCTCGTAGAACTTCTTTCCGTCCCTCAGCACATCCTCGCTGACCTCTCCGAGGTTGATGTAGAGGTCGCCGCCGTAGGCCGAGGCGTCACCGTTCTCACGCGAATAGATGAAAGGGTCGAGCATCCAGAACTCCAGATACTCGATGTTGGCGGTCTCGAAATCGTTTGTGTCCAGCTTACGCATCATGCCGCCCCACTTTCCCGACGGGTTGAGGAGGCGTCCGTCGGCGTTCATGTCGGTCGAGAAGTTGTACGGGCCGCGCTCTTCGGGATAGTAGGCGAGGTTGAGGATGGGCAGCGTGGATGTCGCACCGTTGTACGTGCTCTGGTCGCGGTTGGGATAAAGCTCACTCACATAGACTTCACGGACATAGTGGTTGGACAGCTGATTGAGGTCGCTCTTGATGTGTCCGGGCGTCAGCGAGCTGCTCTTGTACGTGAACAGCGGGTCAATCGTGTACCAGGCGAGCAGCGAACGGTTGTAGCCGCTGCTGAGTCCCTCCTTGTCGGAAGACTCCGGGAACATCGACGGAACGCTGGAGAGCACCCACGACTTCGGTTCGGAGACGTCGATGCCGCTCTTGGTGTTCTCAAAGTCGTCGATGTAGGACGCATTGTCCTGCGTGCCGCCGGCCTGTCCGGCTATGAGCTGGGCGAACTCGGTGGTCAGCGAGATCTGCGACGGCTGTGTGCAATGGAGGAACGGAATCTTGTTCAGTATGTTCGTGAGCCACTGGCTCTCCTTCTTCCAGTTGAGATTGACACCCCACAGGAAGTTGTTCAGCGGCTCGGAACCCATCGTCACCTTTGATGTCAGGGCCTGTTCGCGCAGATGCTGGAACGTTCCGCTTATCTGGAAGTTCTTCGAGAAGTCGTATTCCCAGTTGAGTCCCATCATCGTCTTGCGCATCATTCCGAAGTCAGTATTGCTCTCCAGACTGACGTTGACGGACGTTCCGGCGTCGATGATGCTTTGGTTGAGTATGGTCACCTCGCCGGCCGAATAGTCTACGGTGTAGTCGGAGCCTTCGCTGAGCACGACTCCGCCGGCCGTCACGACGACCGAACCCTGCGGCACGTCGTATGCGCCGAGCGATATGACGTTGGCGGATGTACCCTTAAACTGTCCCGTAAGCACAAACTTATCCTTCTCCGCCACCTGTTTTGCGGCCGTCTTGGTCGTGTCATAGAGTTCCGTGAAAGCATATTTGTCGGCCGTCGCCCCGTCTATTCCGGCGCGGACGAGATAGTCCTTCAGATACGAGCCGAACGGTTCGGCCGAGGGGAAGAACACCCGTCCATTGCTGACGGTATAGCCCTCGACAAAGTCGAAATAGCCGTTGGGATTGGCCTTGTTGTTGTTGTCCAGCCGGTCGGCGCCCAACACGCGGATGAGCATGCGGTCCTTGACCTGCGGTTCGGGCAGGTAGGAGAGGTAGACGCCGGTGGTATCGCTGAGATATTTGACATCGAGGCGGAACTTGGTCTTCTCCACCGACGTTGCCAGATAGTAGACGTTCTTCATCATCAGCCGCCAGTTGGCCATCTGCGGACTGTTGTTCGTGTTCTTCAGAGCCTTGACGAAGAGGGCCTCGTTGGTGTTGGTGTTGTCCGAAGCGAACTCTCCGACCTGATAGGTCTGGCCGCCGAGAGTATATTCAAAGGCCACGGCGAGCACCTGGTCGCTCTGCAACGAGGATTTCAGCGAGATATATCCGAGCGCCGTGTTGACCGTATATTCCGACGAATTGAGCAGCCGCGCGCTCTGCAGCTTCTCGTAGTCGACGGCACCGGTGAAGCCGCTGATGGCGTCGAGGACGGTGTTGGTCTGGTCGATGTTGCGCGCGGCGGCATATTCGGTGGTCATCGCCGAATACTCTCTGTTGGCTCCGTTGCTCGGCGCCACGTCGCCGTTGCCGCCCCACAGAGGGCTGCTGACGTTCTTTCCCTCACCGAGGTCGGCCAGCGCGACGATGTTACGGGTGTTGCTGGTCGTTCCGGTCTTGTTGGTGACCCACACTTCGACGCGCGTTATCTTGACGCCGGTCATCACGTTGGGCAGCGTAGACATGGCGCGGTCGTAGCGCTCACGGAAATAGTGGGCTAGGAAGAAGTGGCGGTTTTCCTCATAGTCGGCCACGTTTATCTCGAACGGCGTCAGCTGGGTGCCGCCCTTTGAGGACACGCTCTTCGACGTGGAGTTCTTCTGGGAGAGCACGGCCTGGAGCTTCAGCTTGCCGAACTGCAGGTCGGTGCGCACGCCGAAGAGCGACGTGGCACCCTGAATGAGCGACGAATTGGACGGGAAGGTTACGTTTCCGGCCTCCACCAGCTTTATGATCTCGTCCTCCTTGCCCTCGTATGTCAGCTTGAGGTTCTTCGAATCGAAGTCGAACGTGGCGTCGGTGTTGTAGTTGAGGTTCATGTTGACCTTGTCGCCGACCTTTCCGTTGAGGTTCAGATTGATCTTCTCGTCAAAGTCAAAGGCCGTCGTCTTCCTGTTGCGGATGGGCAGCGAGGGGTTGTCGACCTTGTTGATCGTGGCTCCCAGCTTCAGCTCGGCCGTTCCCTGGGTCTTGATGCGCACGCCGCCGGGACCGAAAATCTTCTCCGCTGGGCCGAGGTCGAACTTCATGTCGGAGAAGTCAAACTTCTCCTTTCCTTTCGCCGCCACGTTCTCGGCATCCTTCTTACGGAAAAACTCCTGCATGGCGCGGCGCTCGCTCCAACGGCGATATTCCTCCGGCGTCATCATGACGGGCGTGTTCAGATATGAATCGCCTATCTTCGAACCGATGAAATAGACGTTGAGCGAATCGTCATAGACCGCCTCCTGCTTTATGTTGTCGGGCATACGGAGGTCTATGGCGGCCGTGTCGAGGTCTTCGGTGAGCAGCGGCGCGGTCTTCTGGATAGGCCACCGCGGATGGAGAAGCGAGTCGGGGATGGTCTCGTCGGCCGCCTTCAGCGTGGGCTGGGCTTTCGGCGCGGGCTTTTTCACGGGGTCGTTGTCGTCATGCAACGGCACGGCCAGGGCAAAGACGCCGGAGAAGAGAGCCGAAAGAAGAACATTGCGCGGAGACAGAACCGTCACGCCCATCACACGGCGTAACTGCGGCCACACGACGGCAGCCACACGGCGAACGACGGACGACGCTCTGCGCCTCCCGTCACCGGTCTTATACATATTATATATATGTCTCTTCTTGTCCCTCATTCGCTTGATTTCCGTCAGTCGCCGAGACAACCGGATGTCCATTCCAACCGCCCGCCGACTGCGAAAGCTGTTATTTTATCTGTTTCAGAGCCAGCTTGACGACCACTTCCACCGGTGCGTCGGGCTGCTCGGTGAGTATCTGTACGACGACTTTCTGCGACGGTGCGGGCGCGAAACCGAGCATGGTCAGGGCGCTGACGGCCTCGTCCTTCACGGCGTTGTTGACCGGAGCGGCCACTGCGCCTCCCGCCGGGATTTCCTCGGCGATGCCCAATGCCACGATTTTGTCGCGCAGATCGACGATAATCCTCTGTGCTGTCTTGAGTCCGATGCCCTTTATGGACTTTATCACGCGCTCGTTGCCGGTGGAGATGCAGTTGCACAGCTCGGCCGGACTGAGCGACGAGAGCACCATGCGCGCCGTGTTCGTACCGACGCCGGACACGCTGATGAGCAGTTCGAAGAGCTCGCGTTCCTTGCGGTTGACAAACCCGTAGAGCACGTGGGCGTCCTCGCGTATAGCCTCATAAACATACAGCCGGACTTCTTTCTTGCCCTGAATGGCACTGTATGTGTTGAGCGAGATGTTCAGACCGTAGCCCACTCCGCCGGCCTCAACCGTGGCCATGGCTGGCGTAAGCTCGGTCAGCTCGCCTCTGATGTATTCTATCATCCTTAAACCTGTTTTCGTATATATACATATTAATTAACGACCGTCCCTGCCGTTTTATTGTATCGCGCACAAAGAACATGGTGAAAAAAGATGATGTCACACACGACAGGACCAAACGCAAAGGACGCAAAGACGCAAAGACAACTAATCAGGAACATAGGACGTGCCTACGGTTCTTTGTCTTTGCGGCTTTGCGGCCTTTGCGTTTGATTGCGTTCGGTTGTTCCCTTTGCATTCGGTCGCACCGGTCCTACTTCAGGAACCGGTTGAGATTCTTGACCGCCGCATCAAACCCGCGGGCGTCAATGTGGTAGCCTTCAACAGGATTGAGGTTGCCGTCGGTCACCTCAAGACCACCTTCCGCCGTCTTTTCGAGGATTGTGTCGCCGTCGAGGATGAACGCATAGTTGAGCTCGCTGCCCACCACGTGCCACCGGCGCGAGACAGTATCGTCCAGCGTGTGGCCCATGCTGTAGTCTCCGATGGGATTGGTCACACCGAGAGCGCGGCGCATCACCGTGGGGACGATGTCATAATGGGTCGTGCGGTGAGAAAATTTTCCTATACGGCTATGTTCCCCGAGGAAATTGCATATCAGCGGGATGCCTACCTGCCACTTGGAGAAGTTGCCGTTGTGCCCCCAGAAGTTCTTCCTGTTCTCGTTGAATTCCTGTCCGTGGTCGCCGGTGATGACGACGATGGTGTTGTCGGCGACGCCCTCTTCCTCCAGCGCGCGTAACACGTCGGCCAGCATGAGGTCGACCTGATAGCACGTGTTACGGTAGAGATTGAAGAACTCAACAGGATCGGTGTCGTTGTTCAGACGGGTATAGTCGGCATATTTCCACGAGGGCTGGAAGCGGGTCAGCTTGTCCTCGCTCAGTTCGAAGCTGTGGGGAAGGTCGTAGAAGAGAAACGAGAAGAACGGCTTGGCCGACGACTTGTCGCGCGAGCGGAGCATGGTCAGGAAATTGTCCGTCAGACGGCGGTCACGCTCCCACGCCGAGTTGCCTTCAGTGGAGACATTGAGATTGGGGACGTTCTGGAACACGACACGGTGGAACGGAGGGTCAAAAAGCTGTGCGCCGGGGAAGACCTGGCACTGATAGCCCTGACGGAGCAGCTCGTCGATGAACAGCGGGCTGACCTTTCCCGACTCGAACACATCCCAATAGTAGGACGGAACGGAGAAGAAAAGGCCGAAGATGGAGCTCCGCGTTCCGTTGCTGCAGCTAAAATGATTGTCATACCACTCATGCTCCGTGGCGTAACGGAAGGCGTTGGGCATACATTCGGCCGTGAGCGTGCGCTTGTTCCACGAGTCAAGCAGGATGAAAAGGATGTTGGGCTGATGCTCCAACGGCTCAGTCTTGAGCGGGGCAAGCGGATAGCAGATGTCACCGCGCGCAGCCCCGAAACCATTCAGGTCAACGTCCTGATTTGGCGGAACAAATCCGTGGTCCAGCATCAGACCGTTGGCCGTAGTCGGAAAGTAGTATGGTATCAGCCGCTGGCTCTTTATCACTGACGACTTCTGCATGAACGCAGCATAAATATGGTAGACATGAGCAAAGAGCGTACATCCCACGACGACGCCCATCACCGGCCACACCACGCTCCGCCTGACACGTCCGCCATAGCGCAGGACCGCCACCCACAGTCCGACACTGACGGCGATGAGCAGCAGGAAGAGCAGGACCTCCTTGACATAGAGCATCGTGTCGAACGTGAAAATCTCGCCGGCCCCGTCGCCCGTGACCATGTTGAGCACGAAGCCGTTGATGTGGAAGCGGTAGATGTCATAGACCTGCATGTTCAGGAAGATGAGGACCGACAGCAGCGAGACGCCGACGGCCATCAGCGCGCCGCCCGTCCTGTAGCGGCCGAAAAGACCGAAGGGCGTGAACAGAACGAGGAACGGCAGCAGTGCCAGGCAGGCGGCATGCGACACACACGACGTGACGAAGAAAAGCCAGCCGCCAAAATCCATCATCGCGGCCACAGGACTGCCCTTCATATACATCATCAACTGGACGGCAAACAGGACTGTCGCCGCCGTGAAATACATGAAGCCTGTCTTCATGCTTTTCTTAACACTGTCTTTTTGCATTTTTTATTCCATATTTTCGTGCAAAGGTAATCATATTTTATGATATGCTGACCGTTTCTCGTCAGATTTTTTAACGTGGCGAAAGAGATAGGACGACCGGACGCTGTCACAAGGTTTACTGTCACTGCTGTCCGGAAAATAGCAACATGCTGTTGCAACCATGGCTGTTCCACCGCGGCATTCAGAACAATGTTTACTTTAACAATGGTTAAACGCCATTTGAACCCAGATTTCTTCTC
>USFX01000044.1 GCA_900553965.1 uncultured Prevotella sp. | reverse complement strand
AGGCCCTCCCGAGGTTGCAATAGCGGCCCCGTTGCATCGCAATAAGGCCACCGTTGCACTGCGAAAGCGGCCCCGTCGCAACCCCGGGAGGGCCTTACGGCAGAAAAAAGGTAGCTTTTCAGGACAAAATCAACGGTCACAAACACGGCAAAATCTCCGCTCTGGAAAAGCCGTAAGGGCCTTACGGGAGTGAGACGCGGCAAAAATCCGTCTGTTGCCGCATGATAGCCGGAAGCCGTAAGGCCCTTACAGCAACAAAAAAGTCCGTCGGACGGTCTAAAACGAAATTTTTCACGTACATGGTTTTGTAAGAATAAAATATCAGAGAGATATTCTAAATGAGCACTATTGCATTAAGAATAGAGTATCAGACCGACAAGCATGCCGCAATAATCAGTCTGCATGAGGAACCTGCCTGCCAGGAAACGCTACACCGTTCCAAACCGAAGGAAACAAAAAAGCCCCGAACCGTCACGGTCAGGAGTTTCGAAAAGTTCTTTAATCAATGAAAATGATTTATTTAATATACGACACGACAGGCTAACTTATCATCAGCCCGGAGCCTAAATCATTTGCCAACCGGGCGACTCCATCACGGATTTTGTCTATCTGAGCCTGCTTCGGCTCACGGATGGAAGTCACATACTGATGCAGTACGGAGGCGTTGATACCAGCACACCATCCGCCTCACGGCATTTCAAACCACCGCCGACCCGAAAGCAAAAAACGCTGATTGAAATGTTCAATCAGCGTTTTTTCGGGAGGTGCCTAGCAGATTCGAACTGCTGTAGACGGTTTTGCAGACCGTTGACTAAGCCACTCATCCAAGGCACCAGTGCTCGTTTGCGGTTGCAAAGGTAGGCATTTTCTTTCATTCGGCAAAACTTTTCAGCGCTTTTTTTGCTTCCGACTGGCTATTTTGCCACATTCTGCGCCTTTCCGTGTCGTTTTTCATTCATTTTTGTCCGGCGTTCAACGCCATTGGAAGGACATTGAACTGAGCGTCGTCGCATCATTTCTTCGCGCAGGGCGCAGCCTTCGCAGCCATGGCACGGGCTGTTCCTGCGCCTCAGCAGCAGCCAGACGCACCGGACGGCATAGCCCACCGCCGCAATCAGGATAAGGACTACGATGAATGTCTGCATCCGAAGAATTTCATATATTCCGATTCAAAATTGGGCGTGAAGACACCCTTCCCCATGTTGGCGGCTATCTCTTCCACCGTCCAAAAGCACCCGCCATCAAGCTCATCGGCATTAGGAGTGACGGGACCGTCATAGACTGTCTTGTTGACATAGACAAGCTCGCGCTCACGGTCACCCTCGAAGACATAGCTTCCGAGCTGCTCTGACCGGAAGTCCGTCACGCCGAGCTCCTCACACACCTCACGCGCCAAAGCCTGGGCGACATTCTCGCCGAGTCCGACGTGACCGCCGGTGGCCGTGTCCCAGCGCCCCGGCTGTATGTCCTTCCACGCCGGGCGCTTCTGCAAATAAAGCTCGCCGGAACTGTTGAAGAGGTGAAGATGGACGACGGGGTGCAACGCCATGGAGCCGCCATGGGCCTCGCCGCGCGTGATTGAGCCGAGAATCCGACCGTTCTCGTCCACGACCGGGAACAGCTCTTCTTTATTATCCATGAGTTTCAGATATTTGTGAGACGCTTCTGCAGGGCCTTACTGATTGCCTGTATGCGCCGGCCCTGCTTTTCGATGTCCTTGCGCACATTATTAATATTATGATAGAAATCGGAGAATGCGTTCAGGAAGAAATTGGGCTGAGCGTCGACTTCCGTTATCTCGGGATTGGTAATGATGTTTATTCCGCGGCGCTCGATATGCACGTCGATGTCCGCCCCCGTAACGACAGGGTCGCCGTCGTAGTGGATTGCGCCGGGACCGTTCCTGTGGATGCGCACACGTGGTGTCCTGAAAGTCTTAATCTTGGAGTTCTTGTCAAGTGTCTTGCTGAACAAATCGATACTTATCTGCGGAGCGTCAAAAGCGTTGAACGGCTCCATTATAATAATGTCCATCAGTCCGTCGGTCATCGTCGCCTTCGGTGCGATATAGGCGTTGTTGCCGTATTGGGAGGCATTGGCACAGGCAATTAGGAACGCCTTGTGTGTGGTGGCACCGGTCTCGTCGACGATTTCGTATGTCTCCGGCTTATATTTCAGTCCCTCCTGAAGGACCTTCTCGACGTAGGTTATCGGTCCGCGCTTGCCGGCCTCGGCAAACTTGAGGCTGATAAAGGCGTCGAAGCCCATGCCGCAGGTGCAGAAGAACGGATAGCCGTTGATGACACCGTAGTCCAACGCCTCTATCTTACAATGGTTGATGATCCTGATGGCCTTGCAGACGTCCATCGGCAAGCACAGATGGCGGGCCAGTCCGTTGCCGGAACCGCATGGAATGATACCGAGCGCCGTATCTGAATGAATGACCGAACGCGCCACTTCATTGACAGTTCCATCGCCTCCGACTGCCACAACGATATCCATACCCTCCTTCACACTATGGCGGGCAATCTCTGCTGCGTGTCCGGCATACTCCGTAAACCTCACCTGATAGTCAAACTTATCCTTATCAAGCGTTTTGGCAATCAAGTCGGGAATATTATCCTTACCGTGATTTCCCGATACCGGATTCAGTATAAACAATATGCTCTTCTTACCGTTCATCTCTTGCAAAATTACGAATTTAGCTCAAAATACCGTCCATATATTACATAAAAATAGGGAAAAGTGACAATTCTTAGCAAAAAAGTATATTGTTTGACAAAAAATGTGTAACTTTGCGGCCTGTATAATTTAGTAGTTTATCTACACAAATTCGTTTTTAACGTGGGACAGTTACAAGAAAGATACAAGAACTACCGCGAGCCTCAGAAATTCATGGAGGCTGGCGTGTATCCTTATTTTCGTGCCATCACAAGCAAACAGGGTACGGAAGTTGAAATGGCAGGACAGCGGGTCCTTATGTTCGGTTCTAACGCATATACGGGACTGACAGGCGACGAACGCATCATCAACGCAGCCAAGGACGCCCTTGACAAGTACGGTTCCGGTTGCGCCGGAAGCCGCTTCCTCAACGGTACGCTTGATCTGCATGTCCAGCTTGAGAAAGAACTCGCAGAGTTTGAAGGCAAGGATGACTGCCTTTGCTTCTCTACAGGATTTTCAGTAAACGCGGGTGTCATTGCCGTAGTTGCCGGACGTGGCGACTATATTATATGTGATGACCGCGACCATGCGAGCATCGTTGACGGCCGGCGCCTTTCATTCGCCAAGCAGTTGCACTACAAGCACAACGACATGGAGGATTTGGAGAACATCCTGAAGACCCTTCCCAAAGAAGCCGTCAAGCTGATTGTCGTTGACGGCGTGTTCTCAATGGAAGGAGACCTCTGCAAGCTGCCGGAAATCGTGGAATTGAAACACAAGTACAACTGCTCAATCATGGTTGACGAGGCCCACGGCCTCGGTGTTTTCGGCAAGGAAGGCCGTGGCGTATGCGACCATTTCGGTCTGACGGACGAGGTAGACCTCATCATGGGAACGTTCTCGAAGTCACTCGCCAGCATCGGCGGTTTCATCGCAGGCGATGCCGACACAATCAACTATCTGCGTCACACCTGCCGCACATACATATTCAGCGCATCCGACACACCTGCTGCTACCGCAGCCGCAATGGAGGCATTGCATATCCTGAAAAGCGAGCCCGAGCGCATCGAGGCTCTCTGGAAAGTTACAAAGTATGCCCTGAAACGTTTCCGCGAGGAAGGATTTGAAATCGGAGACACCGAGAGCCCGATTATCCCGCTCTACGTCCACGACATTGACAAGACATTCCTCGTAACCAAGCTGGCTTTCGACGCCGGCGTGTTCATCAATCCTGTTATCCCGCCCGCATGCGCCCCTCAAGACACGCTGGTGCGCTTCGCCCTCATGGCAACACATACAGAAGAGCAGGTTGAACGCGGCGTTCAGGCCTTGACGAAGATATTCCGCGAGCAGAATATCATAAAATAGTTTTGGTAAAATTTGCAAGACTCAATAAAAATAAGTACTTTTGCAACCGCAAAATACAAATATGAACAATGATGTTTTGCAATCGGGGTGTAGCGCAGCCCGGTAGCGCTCCTGGTTTGGGCCCAGGCGGCCGCAGGTTCGAATCCTGTCGCCCCGACGCGACAAAAAAATCCTCACCGCAACGACGGTGAGGATTTTTGTTTTATTTTAGTTTAGAGCTTAAAGTTAAAAGTTCAGAGTGATAAGTGAAGAGGTATGATTACCTTTTAGGGCAGAGTTTAGAGTGAATCAGCAGATTCATGCCCTCCTTTATTCTTTGTTCTGCCCTTAAAAGGTAATCATACCTCTTCACTCATCACTCTGAACTCTTAACTTTAAGCTCTGAACTTTTACCTTAAAAAATCAATATGCGAAAAGAGGATAGCTCTTCATCGTCTCGTTGACACGGGCGCGGACCTTGGCAATTACCTCCTCGTTCTCCGGGTCATTGAGAACCTCCTCAATAAGTTCGGCGATGAGAACCATCAAGTCCTCCTTGGCTCCACGTGTCGTTATGGCAGGTGTTCCGAGGCGGATACCGCTTGTCTGGAAGGCGCTGCGGCTGTCAAACGGCACCATGTTCTTGTTGACGGTGATGTCAGCAGCCACGAGAGCGTTCTCTGCCACCTTTCCTGTCAACTCTGGATACTTCGAACGGAGGTCAACGAGCATTGAGTGGTTGTCCGTTCCGCCGCTCACGATGGTGAAACCGCGCTTCACCAGTTCGTCAGCCAGCACCTTCGCGTTCTTCTGAACCTGAACGGCCCACTCCTTGAACTCGGGCTGCAAAGCCTCGCCGAAGGCCACGGCCTTGGCTGCGATGACATGCTCCAAAGGACCACCCTGCTGGCCAGGGAACACGGCCGAGTTGAGCAGCTGGCTCATCATCTTCGTCACGCCCTTGGGAGTCTTCAGACCCCACGGGTTCTCAAAGTCCTTACCCATAAGAATGATACCGCCACGCGGGCCACGCAGGGTCTTGTGTGTCGTAGACGTAACGATATGGGCATACTTCACCGGATTGTCCAGCAGACCGGCTGCAATCAGTCCGGCCGGATGGGCCATATCAATCATCAATATAGCGCCTACCTTGTCGGCAATCTCACGCATACGCTTGTAGTCCCACTCACGGCTATAGGCTGAACCTCCGCCGATGATGAGCTTCGGCTTGTGCTCCAGCGCCAAGGCCTCCATCTGGTCGTAGTCCACACGTCCCGTCTCTTCCTTGAGGTCATATCCGATGGCATTATAGAGAATGCCGGAGGTGTTTACGGATGAGCCATGTGAGAGGTGACCGCCATGAGCGAGATTGAGACCTAAGAAAGTGTCGCCCGGATTGAGCACTGTGAGCAGCACGGCTGCATTGGCCTGCGCACCGGAGTGAGGCTGCACATTGGCATATTCGGCACCGAAGAGCTTGCAGACACGGTCAATGGCCAGCTGTTCCACCTGATCCACAACGCCGCAACCGCCGTAATAGCGCTTGCCGGGATAGCCCTCGGCGTACTTGTTGGTCAGGTAAGAGCCCATAGCCTCCATCACCTCGTCACTTACGAAATTCTCTGATGCGATGAGCTCCATGCCCTTGAGCTGGCGCTGGTGCTCTTTCTCGATAAGGTCAAAAATCTCTTGATCTCTTTTCATTGTTGATTGACTGTTATGTTTATTAAAGTTGGTTTATCCTCGGGGATTTTCCTGAAAACGCATGCTGTCACCATGAAAACACGCTGCAAATTTAACCATTATTTCCCACCTGAGCAAAAAAGCAAGGTGGAATCGGTGCCTGTCACACCAATTCCACCTTATCTATGTCCTGTTCCTTCTCGCAATAATGACATTTCAACGTTCCGTGTTCCTTGTCCGTGACATGGAAGAGCGTCTGCATCGGCTCGTTGTTCGTTATGCACTTGGGGTTGTTGCACCTGACGATGCCTCTCAGCTCATCGGGCGTGAGCACCGTCTTCTTCTCCACAACCTCGAAACCGCGGATGATGTTGAGCACGATGTTCGGGGCGACAACCGACAGACGCGAAATCTCCTCGTCCGTAAAGAACTTGTCCTCCACCTTTATGATGCCCTTGCGGCCGAGCTTCTCCGATTTATAATTATATCCGATTGTCACCTGCGTGGACAGCTTTTCCAGCCGCAGCAGGCTCACGACCTGATAAGTCTTCTCTGCCGGTATATGGTCTATCACGGTGCCGTTCTCGATGGCGGCCACCAGCATCTGATTCTTGTCCATAAGTCTTTATCCTGTTTATTGATAAATCTCTATCCTACATTATTGATAAGTCTTCATCCTGTCGCTGATTAGTCCCTACCCTATTATTGTCTTGTCGTTCCTGACCTCGTCAAGCGTTATGCCCAGCACGTCACAGAAGATTGCCTCACGCGCAAAGAGACCGTTGCCGGCCTGCTGGATGTAATAGGCATGAGGATTCTCGTCGACGTCGTATGCAATCTCGTTCACACGCGGCAGCGGATGGAGAATCTTCATGTTCGGCTTGGCATTGGCTAGCATGTCGTTGCGCAGGATGTAGACGTTCTTCACCCGCTCATATTCCATCAGGTCGGAGAAGCGTTCCTTCTGCACGCGCGTCATATATAATATGTCGGCGTCGGCTATTACATCCTCGTTGAAGTCCGTATGCTCCTCGAACTTTATGCCGTTCTCGCGGCAATAGAGCTTATACTCATCGGGCATGGCCAGCTCCTTCGGCGCGACGAAATGGAACGTCGGATTGAAATGGCGCATGGCCATGATGAGCGAATGGACCGTGCGTCCGTATTTCAGGTCGCCGACGAGATAGATATTCAGGTTTTCGAGCGTGCCCTGAGTCTTGTATATGGAATAGAGGTCGAGCATGCACTGCGACGGATGCTGATGGGCACCGTCTCCCGCATTGACGATAGGTACGGGCGAGACCTCGCTGGCATATTGTGCCGCACCTTCTATATAATGGCGCATCACAATCACGTCGGCATAGTTAGCCACCATCAAAATTGTGTCTTTCAGCGTCTCGCCCTTTGTTCCGCTCGTAATCTTCGGATCCGCAAATCCTATCACACGTGCGCCGAGCCTGTTGGCGGCCGTCTCAAAGCTGAGGCGCGTACGTGTCGACGGTTCAAAGAACAGCGTTGCAACAACCTTTCCTTTCAGAAGTTCCCTGTTGGGATGCCGCTCAAACTCCTGTGCCATCTCTATCATATAGAGAATCTTCTCCTTGGTTATGTCGGCAATAGTCACAAAATCATGCTTTTCCATCCGTTCTCTTAAGCTATTTCTGTTTTTGAGTGCTAAGTTACACATTATTTCCGAGTTATCGGGCCGATTGCGCAGAAAATCTGTTTTATTTTCTCGTATCTGAGCGAAAATCCGTATTTTTGCATGTCATACGACAGGTATATCGACGTACAACTATTATATGAGAAAAGTATTTGTTCTTTTTCTTTGGTCCCTGCTTGCGGTAATATTCATTGGTGCCGCCGTGGCTTTCACGGCTATCGCAAAAGGCTGGATCGGCTACATGCCGCCGATTGAGGACCTTCAGAACCCCATCAACAGATTTGCAACACAGATTTATTCGGCCGACGGAAAGATTATGGGAACGTGGAACTACAACAAGGAGAACCGCATCTGCATCGACTACTCCCAGCTCCCGCCCTCCCTCGTCCAGGCTCTCGTCGCCACCGAGGACGCCCGCTTCTACGACCACTCCGGCATTGACTTCTACGCCCTCGGCCGCGCCGTCATCAAGCGCGGCATCATGGGACAGGTCAGCGCCGGCGGAGGCTCGACCATAACACAGCAGCTGGCCAAGCAGCTCTACTCCGGCAAGGCCGGAAGCGTCACCGAGCGGTTGCTCCAGAAACCAATAGAATGGGTCATTGCCGTACAGCTTGAGCGCAACTACACCAAGGACGAAATCATAGCGCTCTATCTCAACTACTTCGATTTCCTTCACAATGCGGTCGGTATCAAGACCGCAGCCAATACATATTTTAATAAGGAGCCCCGCGACCTCAGCGTGACAGAGGCTGCCACGCTCATCGGCTTGTGCAAGAATCCGTCCTACTACAACCCCGTGCGCCATCCCGAACGCAGCCGCGAACGCCGCAATGTGGTTCTGATGCAGATGCGTAAGGCCGGCTATATCACCGACGAGCAGTATGAGCAATATGCCGCCGAGCCGCTCAATCTCAACTTCCACGTCTCCGACCACAAGGACGGCATCGCAGCCTACTTCCGCGAGTATCTGCGCCGCTACATGATGGCGAAGAAACCGGAACGCAAGGACTATCCCGAATGGGGACGAATCAAATACTATCAGGACTCCATCAACTGGGAGAACGACCCGCTCTACGGCTGGTGCAACAAGAACCGGAAGAAGAACGGCGAGCCCTATAACGTCTATACGGACGGTCTGAAGGTCTATACGACCATTGACTCACGCATGCAGAAATATGCTGAACAGGCCACCTACGAGCATGTCGTGAAGTTCCTCCAGCCCGCTTTCGACCGTGAGAACCGCGGAAAGGCGACGGCTCCGTTCTCCGGCGCACTGACCAAGGAGCAGGTGCGCAAGATTCTGATGCGCTCCGTCAACCAGAGCGAGCGCTACCGCACGATGAGGGCGGCAGGAGCGTCCGACGAGGGAATCAGACGGGCTTTCCGCACCCCAGTGGAGATGTCAATCTTCACATATCACGGCGAGATCGACACCGTTATGACTCCGCTCGACTCCATCCGCTACTACAAGTCGTTCCTCCGCTGCGGTTTCATGAGCATGAACCCGAAGGACGGTGCCGTCAAGGCCTACGTCGGCGGTCTCGACTTCATCCACTTCAACTACGACATGTGCATGGAGGGACGCCGTCAGGTCGGTTCGACCATCAAGCCGTTCCTCTACTCGCTGGCCATGGAGAACGGCTTCTCGCCCTGCGACAAAGCCCCCAACGTCCAGCAGACATACATGGTGGCTGGAAAGCCATGGACACCACGCAACGCCGGCCGCAGCCGCTACGGCGAGATGGTGACCCTCAAATGGGGACTGGCACAGTCGAACAACTGGATTTCGGCCTACCTCATGAACAACCTCAATCCGCAGGCCTTCGTCGACCTGCTCCACGAATACGGAATCAACAATCCCGACATCCATCCGTCCATGTCGCTCTGTCTCGGCCCGTGTGAGATATCTGTGGCCGAGATGGTCAGCGCCTACACGGCTTTCGTCAATCACGGCATACGCAGCGCCCCTCTCATGGTGACACAGATCAGGGACAACGACGGCAATATCATCGCCCAGTTCCAGCCGCGCCTCAACGAGGTCATCAGCGAGGAAAGCGCCCACAAGATGCTCTACATGCTGAAAGGTGTCGTCGACGGCGGAACGGCCGGACGACTGCGCTTCAAGTACAACCTGAAGGGCGAGATGGGTGGCAAGACCGGAACGACGAACAAGAACAGCGACGCATGGTTCATGGGCATAACGCCGACGCTGGTCACCGGAGTATGGGTCGGCGGCGACGACCGCGACATCCACTTCGACACCATGCAGATGGGCCAGGGAGCCACCATGGCGCTACCCATCTTCGCCTACTACATGCGCCGCGTCTATGCCGACCCGCGTCTCGGTTATACCGACAGCGCCATCTTCGACCTCCCACCCGGCTATGACCCATGCTCGGCAGCCGACGACGGAGGCGAAATGACAACGGAGGAAGAGCTGAATGACATCGAGGAGATATATGAATGAAGCCAAGACATACAATAAATAAATGAAAATCCCCATCCGCTAAAACGTCAATGTTTATTGCGGATGGGGATTCTCATTTATTATATATTCGCTTCCATTCTGCTACACAGCGCAGCCCGTGATCTGTTTCTTCTGTATCCTTTCCGTTAGGAGTTCCGTCAAATCGCCATTCACCCTTATGCTGCCCATTGTCATCACAGAGCTCCAGCATACCATGCTGCTTGTCTACCGACAGA
Organism: uncultured Prevotella sp.; assembly: GCA_900553965.1. GTDB lineage: Bacteria > Bacteroidota > Bacteroidia > Bacteroidales > Bacteroidaceae > Prevotella. The sequence continues at coordinate 4,698 of USFX01000044.1, read as the reverse complement.
AACTGATACCTGCCATCTTTCTTGATACTGAAAATCATTTCGGCACGACTGTTCCCATGAACCGATTCCAATTTTTCCAGCTCGCTTTCGCGTTGATAATAGTTGGCTTTACAAATCTTCTCGCCTATTGTTTTTGCAAGAGAGATTCTTTCTCTTTCGTTAAGAGGCTTCATGACTGATTCATGAAAGGCGGTACTAATCTCTTTGTCCGTTTGAGGAATCTCCACTCCCTTCCTCTTCAGTTCATCACACATAATTTTCACGGTCCTGTCAAAACGAGGCCAAATTTCATTTCCGTGAATAGTCCAATCTATTCTTTCCGGATGCCTGATGAACCAACTGTCATGCCATTCCTCTATTGTTTCTTTACTGTAGACATAACTGCCATCGGTCGGACAGGCATCATATTGAAACCCGCCATTGGTCTTGGGCTCAGGCTTTTTATCAAAATCCTCTCTCTCACCAACAGGCAATAATACAGGATTTGATATATTGACAAGCAATGAGAATGCGATGTCGCCGATACCTTTCCAACAAGGATTCGTCGAATCATAGCTGTTTGCATAAAACTGTTTCCATTCTTCACAACCATAAAACAATTTGTCTTTTCCGGCATCAGCCTCTTTCACCATGGAAGCGAAGTCCGTGACAGCACTCTCAGCATTCAATGGATTGATTTTTGAGAAAGCCCCTTCTTCAACAAGGAGAATATTACCGTTGACTTTCATCGCCATCGACACGTTTACGACCGTACTCCATCAACTTGAACATATCCTGCCGCACCTGATCAAAGAAGTCTGCGGGAAATTCCGACAGGTTGCCTCTTTCGTCCATCGTTATCTCCTTGATGTTTTTCCCGTCTTCCCTATCCTGAAAGAAGTAGATGGTCAGGTCGTCGTGTGACATGGTTGACTCTCCCTCTACAATCATCCGGCGGATGCCATTGACAATATGCTCACTATGAGTCTCCACTATCACCCTTACGCCTGCGGCCGCAATACGTGCAAGGAAGTAGCCCATGTTCGATTGGGCTTTTGCATGCAGATGCGATTCAGGATTCTCAACTATCAGCATACCACCCACTGGGATTGTAAGCCCGCTGACCAAAATGGGAAGTGCGTATGTGATACCAAAGCCGACATTGGGAGCGACATCGTTCCTTATCTTCATGACATACATCTGACTGCCAGTCTTCTCCACACGTACTGCTACTCCTGGGAAAATATAATCACACCAGTCGTCCAACTGCATAAGCAGTTTTGTCCCATCCGTAAAATGCAAGGACCTCAATGGCATGACGTCGTCACCTTGGTGCTTTGAAAAGACATCGCCCACGTTGCCGCCATGGCAATCACAAGCAACGTTCGATTCAGACTCCTGATACTCATAATGCGGTGCCATGCGTTCAGCGCACAAATACGTAAAACCGGTTGAAAAAAGTCGTTTCAGCTCCGCCCTGTTCTCTGCTGATACGGAAAACAGAACCGTCTTCATACTGTCATCTTCATTATCGTCGGCCTTGACCGAATATTCTGTTTCTGCCAAGGAGAACTCCATATCGCCGGTTTGGGTATCCCGGTTTATGATGTCATTATATCCGCCAAGCTCCAGTGCATATTTCTTATTCATCAATGAGACCGGGACTTTCTCGGACATGGCGTCTTCCACTGCCGTTTCCGATATGATTTTGGCCAGCAATATTGATTGTATCACTGAGCTCTTGCCGGCCGAGTTAGCACCGGTCAACAGGGTTATATTGTTAAGGTACAGTTCGCTTTTCCTGTCGAAACACTTATAGCCTTCTATCGTAAGTTTCAGCTTGTCCATCATTTCAGAAGATATTTATCAAACAGTTTCTTCTTCAAAGTCTCAAAAGTGTAACTTATGCTCGCCTTATGCGTCGTACTTGTCGTGATCATTTTGGTCAGCTTCATGTCCGTCGCAAGCAGATGCCCAAGTTCCGCCGTGAGTGTCACGTCTTCCGAAACCTTATCCTTATAGTCGTCATAATGACGCGCGAGCAATACGGAAACCGCAAGCATCAAAGGTCTGTTTATTGAATATTTCTTTCTGCCGCGTATATCAATCTTCCTGAATGTACTTTCTCCAAACAAATCGTAGGCCATCTGCATGCTCTTTCTGAAGATGTCAATATACTGGTCCGATTGTTCTTCTGTCAAGCTACTCATTGTCTCGACATAGTCGTCAAGAATCCTTCCTATCTCACCGTTATAACTTCCAATCGGGTTGTCATCAGAATACTGATTATAGAAATAGATAAAGCGCAGAGCCGACTCCTGAGCAGCCATACGGGTGTCCTTCAGACTTCTGTTTGTCGCTTTCTTGAATTCGTCCGTTGCGACCATATCCATAAGCATCTTTTGCAGAGCCGGTCTTGACAGACAGTTCCTTATTTCCTGATCGTTCAAAGTCTTTCCTCCGGTATTCAACCTCCGGAACAAATCGAATTTAAGCTCTTTGGGAGAACGATAGTCAATGACAAAACACATAATCTGCGTCTGACGGAAACGTCTGTATTGCAACAGAGGTAAAACGGCTTTCAACTCCGAATAAGTCTTGCCGTTACATTTTGTGAAGTACTCCAAATTGCAAAGAACGAGTTTGTCTTCCATGAAACGCTGGATTGTCGTTATCCGCTGCAATCCATCGACAATGGTCAGCCTGCCATCCGAATACTGGCTCAGATAGATGGAAGGAAGAGGCAGACCCAACAGGATTGACTCTATCAGCTTGCTCTGACGTGTCCTGTCCCAAATGAAATGGCGTTGAAAATTGGGCGTGACCTCCAAGTCACCATCTTTAATCAGCTCCATGATGGTACTTATAGAGAACGGCTTGTTCTCCACATAAATGTCATCAGGACCGTATCCGGGCTTCTTCTTGTCCTCCTGAACATCGTCATCAAGCTCCAGACCTTCAGACACAGCGGCGATGAACTCTTCCGTCAATCCCAGCAGACGTTCTTCAATGACGTCATCATTCTCTTCAAAGACTGTTTTGTCCGTGAGAACAAAAGCATTGTCATCACCGTCCCGTTCAACAGCAATCACATTCTCGCCGCTGTTTTCCGAAAATCCTTTGAGCCGGAAACCGTCTTCGTTCTTTATCAACGTGAAGGTTGTCTCGCTGATTTCACCCTTTAAGGTAAAATTCACTTTTAATTGAGCCATTATTATATCGTCGTTATATGCTTCGTTTTACTTTCCATTTCGTCATCCCATCCACCATTGTTCTCCAGACTGGATTGTGCCAACATACTTGGGCCTCTGCAGGAAGTCCTTGACGACACAGAAAATGAGTTGCCACAAATTTACATCATTTTCTTTGAAAACACCACATAAATTCATCAGAAACTAAAGTTCCGAGATTGTTTTCTTCATGTTTCCATGCGATTTTGAACCAAAGACCAGCAAAAATCATGTCCGGAACCGGCTCTAAGACCTTTATCTGTCTGATACAGCCGTCATCATCTGACGTCAGCGGCAATCTTGGCGGCTTATTTACAGTCACCCCCATCACCCGTACTCCCTCTGACGCCCAACGATGAAGCTCTTTCAGATATAGGAAACTCCATTGTCAGAAAACGATTGACAAAAAGCGACAAAAATGCCCTCTAAACAGTATCAGGAGTGGGCACTTTTTAAAATATTTCATCGGAGGACGCAAATTCCGCAGTTTTGCGCGCGCAAGCATAAGCTCCTGCCTGTCAGCCCGTTATCAGTTTACAGCAGGGAATGTGCAACTTTTTAGCGCCAAAAAGCCGCCTTTTCTGGCCAAAATGTAAGAATTTGCTCTGCCGTAAGGGCCTCCCGGGGTCACAACGGGGCCGTTGTCATCGTGCGGCAACGGCCTTATCGCAATGCAACGGGCACCCCGTTGCGACCTCGGGAGGCCCTTACGGCAAAACCGGAGCATTTCCGCCATGCTTCCAGCGCCTTTCCGGCGTTCTAAAACGAGATTTTCATTTGTCACCGTTTTTTGCGCAGCAATGTTTACATAAGAGATTTGTCTGTCGTATTCCAAGGAGTAGCGGAAGGCAACTTCACGCTGTAGCTGGTGTTGCCATGAGGTGTTGCAAATCCGTTACAGCGTGCTACAGTGTGAGAATGAAATCAAATCAGCATACACCTTATAAAGCGGGAGAAGCCGACAACTCCCCCTCAAATCTGATATTTCTTCTTCCGATGCTTGGCCTTGCGCGGCGTCATGCCGGAGAAGCCGGCGTGACCGCCCTTCACTCCATCGTATGACTGCCAGCGCTGGCGGATGCGCGCGACATAGTCGACAGTCTCGGAGCCGCGCATGTAGCCGTATTTGACCAGCGGGTCACGGTAGTATCGCGGTTCGCTGAGCTTCAGGACATACTGAGCGACGTCGCTCCAGCGGTGAGGATCGCGGCCGTCGCGGGCGGCAAGAGCCATCGCGTCGCGTATGTGAAGGTAGCCGCCGTTGTAGCAGGCGAGAATGAAATTGATGCGTTCATTGCGGTCGGGAATGTCCTTCAGCTTGCCTTCCAGCTCACCGATATAGCGCGCGGCGGCGGCGATGTTGCTCTCCGGGTCGTAGATGCGGCTCTGGGGCAGATTGAGATGGTCGGCCGTGGCGGGCATAATCTGCATCAGTCCGCAGGCTCCAGCCCACGAACGGGCGTCGGGGTCGAACGTCGACTCCTGATAA
>USFX01000043.1 GCA_900553965.1 uncultured Prevotella sp. | reverse complement strand
CCGTTGCCGCCGTGTCACCTCGTGTAGGCACCCTCCCCTTGGGGAGGGCCGGGGTGGGGCCTCACTGAAAATCCTTCTTATGCAGCACGAAGTCCTTTCCGAGATACTTCTCGCGCACAATCGTGTTGGCGGCCAGCTCCTCGGGATTGCCCTGAAAGAGGATGCGGCCCTCGAAGAGAAGGTAAGCGCGGTCGGTGATGTTGAGCGTCTCGTGGACATTGTGGTCGGTGATGAGGATACCGATGTTGCGGTATTTCAGTTCCCAGACAATCTTCTGGATGTCGCCCACGGCAATCGGGTCGACGCCGGCGAACGGCTCGTCGAGCATGATGAACTTAGGGCTGATGGCCAGACAGCGGGCAATCTCCGTCCGTCGGCGCTCACCTCCCGACAGCTGGTCGCCCTTGTTCTTGCGCACCTTCTGGAGGCGGAACTCGGCGATGAGGCTCTCCAGCTTCTGGAGCTGCTCCTCGCGGCTGAGGGCGGTCATTTCGAGCACGGCCATGATATTGTCTTCGACGCTCATCTTGCGGAACACGCTGTTCTCCTGGGCGAGATAGCCGATGCCGGCCCGCGCCCGCTTGTAGACGGGATAGTCCGTAATCTCAAGGTCGTCGAGGAAGATGTGGCCGTCGTTGGGCACGATGAGGCCCGTCGTCATGTAGAAAGAAGTGGTTTTTCCGGCTCCGTTCGGACCGAGCAGTCCGACTATCTCGCCCTGACGGACGTTGATGGAGACGTTGTTGACCACGGTGCGCTTGCCGTATCGCTTGACCAGTCCTTCGGCGCGGAGAACCATTTTGCTTTCGGGCTTGGTCTCCACGGACGGCTGGGGATTGGGGATATTCTGATTGTCGTTCATCATCTGCTTATTTACAGTGCAAAGATAGTTCAATCGGCGATAAGGACAAAACAAATCATCCGGTTTTTGCCCCGGCCGCGCGGCTATCTTGTGCAAAAATAGTAAAATTGTCGTTCAGAAGCGTTGATAATTCCAAAAACTGGCCGCGATGTTGCAGTTTTTTAGCGGATTTTGGTTACTTTTGTGGCTGTTAAATAACCAACTACACAATGCTGTTGTATAAATGTCTCAACACGCTGGGGCGCTACTTGATACTGATGGGGCGCACCTTCCAGAAACCCGAGCGCATGCGCATGTTCTTCAAGGAATATATCAAGGAGATGTCGCAGCTGGGCGTCAACTCCATCGGCATCGTCCTGCTGATTTCGTTCTTCATCGGTGCCGTGATCTGCATACAGATGAAGCTCAACATACAAAGCCCCTGGATGCCGCGCTGGGTGACGGGATATACCACCCGCGAGATCATGCTACTGGAGTTCTCGTCGTCGATAATGTGTCTGATACTGGCCGGAAAGGTCGGCTCGAACATAGCGTCGGAGATCGGGACGATGCGCGTCACGCAGCAGATTGACGCCCTCGACATCATGGGCGTCAACTCGGCATGCTATCTGATACTGCCGAAGATTCTCGGCCTGATAACAATCATGCCCTTCCTCGTCATCTTCAGCTCCGCGACGGGCATTCTCGGCGCCTACGGAACGGCCTATATCGGCCATGTCCTGAGCCCCGAAGACCTCACGCTGGGACTTCAGCATACGTTCAACTCGTGGTTCGTCTGGATGAGTATCATCAAAAGTCTGTTCTTCGCCTTCATCATCTCCAGCGTCCCGTCCTACTACGGCTACACCGTCGAGGGCGGCTCGGTCAATGTCGGCAAGGCCAGCACCGACGCCGTTGTCAGCAGCAGCGTACTGATTCTGTGCTCCGACGTCTTCCTGACGCAGCTCCTGTCGTGATGATTTGTCATTTAGACAGGCCTCAGGGCAATCCTTTTTAACTCCTTATCAGAAACGAACATGATAGAAATACATAATCTCTGCAAGTCCTTCGAGGACAAACAGGTGCTCACGGACATCAGTGCCGTCTTCGAAAGCGGAAAGACAAACCTCATCATCGGACAGAGCGGAAGCGGAAAGACCGTGCTGGTGAAGAACCTCGTGGGACTTCTCGAACCCACCAGCGGAAGCATCTTCTACGACGGCCGCGACTTTGTGGCCATGACGAAGAAGGAGAAAATCATGCTCCGGCGCGAGATGGGAATGATTTTCCAGAGCGCAGCACTCTTCGATTCGCTCACCGTTCTGGAGAACGTGATGTTCCCGCTGGACATGTTCTCGTCCATGACGCTGCGCGAACGCACCCGCCGCGCCCAGACATGCCTCGACCGTGTCAATCTGATGGGGGCCGAAGCGAAATATCCGGGAGAAATCTCGGGTGGTATGCAGAAGCGCGTGGCCATCGCCCGCGCCATCGCCCTGAACCCAAAATACCTGTTCTGTGATGAGCCGAACTCGGGCCTCGACCCCAAGACGTCGCTCGTCATCGACGACCTTCTCCACGGTATCACGCAGGAATTCAACATAACCACCATCATCAACACCCACGACATGAACTCCGTCATGGGCATCGGCGAGAACATCATCTTCATCTATGAGGGTCACAAGGAGTGGCAGGGGCAGAGCAAGGACATCATGGGCTCAACCAATCAGAAGCTCACCGATTTCATTTTCGCCAGCGATTTGCTCAAGCAGATGCGCGCCGCGGTGATGGGGAAGGAAGCCGCCGGAAGCAAAGGGTGATGTCTCTATTCCGCAAAGGTGATGTGATTAGGATATGAGGATGATGCCTTTGGAATAAGAAAATACGTAAAACGGCATAATAAAAGCCTGTTTGAATATAGCCGCAAGATGATTATGCGGCTGATTTTCAAACAGGCTTTTTCTTATATACTGTTGCGGTCAACAAACGACGGCAATCTTATTATGCCGACATAAATAGGGTTTATTTCACGCGCTCCAACACGACTTTGCTGTAGACTTCGTATTTCTCTGAACCGTATTGCTCGACAGCATATCCAATCATGGTCATTCTTGTACTGGTTAATTCCGTTACATGGAATGGATGCCAGAAGTCTTCTTCTTCGTCTGTTGTGTAGAGCTGACCGTTTTCAATTTTCCACATTGTCGTGTCTCCATGGTCTTGGTATGTAGAAACCATCAAACCTGTATTATCTCCTGTTTGGCTTATGACGATAATGGCCCCGACCTCAACATCTTTTGCTTCTTCTACAATCGTTCCGTTTACTGTTATTGTATGGTCGGAATTGATGCAACGCCACGTTCCGACAATTTGTGAACCGGACAGATTGGCAACTGATTCGATTTTGCCACTTCCTCCTTCGCCGCCATTCTCATCGTCATCGTCGTCACTTGAACAACCGGCAAAAACCAAGGGCAACGCCATGAGCATCGCCATCATGATAAAACTGAAATACTTTTTCATTTTCTTTTTGATCTTAATTTATTGTCTTTGAATGCTATTATAGAGCCAGTCCCATCCTGAAAGTCAGACAATAAAAAAGCGCGGACTGATTACTTTGTCTGTCTTCTTGAGGTATCGCCAAACACCCTAAACATTCAAACAAGTAAAAGCCCACGCCATAGGCGTGAGCATCAACTTTTACTCTTGAATGTTTCTCTATTAATTTGGCGATTTTCAAGAAAACAAGAATAAAGCTAACGCTTCTTTATCTTTATGTCTTTATGATTCTTATGCTACATAGGCAATAACTTTTTAATTAACAACTGCAAAGATATGCAGAAACTGTTTAACAGCAAAGATATTCTAACGAAGCGGACTCCGTTCTTAAATATATTTAACTTGCGCAGCGCGTTTGGACGCCGTGATGCAGCCGTCAGCAGACAATAAAGGCCGTGTCAGCAGTTTGACACGGCCTTTATAGGTCTTTGCAGTATTCTTTTTTTGGGGGTGTTATATTCCCTTTGGAGTTTTGCAGTATTCCGATTTAGCCTTTACAGGAGTTATTGCAGCGGGTTCCAGCCCTGCGCTTTCAGCTCAAACTCGTTGTCGTCGCGGGTGACGAGGACGTGGCCGAGGCTTTCTTTCGTTATGTGGCCGATGAGTTTGACGTCGTCAAGCATCTCTATCTTGCTGTGGTCGCCGATGGGGACGGTGAAGAGAAGCTCGTAGTCTTCGCCTCCGTTGAGCGCGCAGGTGGTCACGTTCATGTTCATCTCCTCGGCCATGACAGCCGTCTGATAGTCAATCGGGATGTTCTTTTCGAATATCCGGCAGCCAACGTGGCTCTGCTTGCAGATGTGCATGAGCTCGCTTGACAGGCCGTCGCTGATGTCCATCATGGCCGTCGGGCGGATGCCGAGTTCGCGCAGACGGGCAATGATGTCGCCGCGGGCTTCGGCTTTGAGCTGGCGCTGAAGCAGATACTCCTTGCCGGCAAAGTCGGGCTGGAAGTTTGCCAGTTCGGCAAGGGCGTTCTTGTCATTCTTTTTGCGTGCTTCGTTGACCTGCTGATAGTAAACCGACTTCTCGCGTTCAAGCAACTGAAGGCCCATATAGGCCGCTCCGAGGTCGCCGGAGACGCAGAGCAGGTCGGTCTCACGGGCACCGTCGCGATAGACGATGGAGTCGGGGGCGGCTTCTCCGATGCACGTGATGCTGATGGCCAGGCCGGTGTATGACGACGTCGTGTCGCCGCCGACGATGTCAACGTTCCATTTGTCGCAGGCAGCGCGCAGTCCTTCGTAGAACAGTTCCATGTCTTCGACGGTGAAACGTTTGCTCAGGGCGAGGCTGACGGTAATCTGGCGCGGCGTTCCGTTCATGGCGAATACGTCGCTGATGTTGACCATCGCCGCTTTATAACCGAGGTTGCGCAGGTCCGTGTACGTCAGGTCGAAGTGGACACCCTCCATCAGCATGTCCGTCGTGACGAGCACCCGGCTGTCCGGATAGCTCAATACGGCACAGTCGTCGCCGACTCCGCGCAGTGTCGATTCGTTCTTTTTTTCAATGTCTTTGGTCAGCCTGTCGATGAGGCCGAACTCTCCAAGTTTAGAAATGTCCATTATTCATTTCTTTGTTATGCTCTGTTGATCATCTCTCTCATGATCTCCGTCATCAGCGGCTGAGCCTTGTTGGCAGCCTCCTGAACCTCTTCGTGGCTCACTTCGACGGGCGTGTCCTCCAGTCCGAGGTCGGTGATGATGCTGATTCCGAAGGTCTTTATGCCGCAGTGGTGGGCCACGATGACCTCGGGAACGGTGCTCATGCCGACGGCGTCGCCTCCCAAGCGGTGGTACATCTTATATTCTGCGGGTGTCTCGAACGTCGGACCCTGCACACCGGTGTACACTCCGTGAACGACGCGGATGCCCTTTTCGGCGGCAATGGCGTCGGCTTCGGCGATGAGGCGCAGGTCGTATGTCTCGTGCATGTCGGGAAATCGCGGACCCGTCGGGAAGTTCTTGCCGCGCAGCGGATGCTCCGGGAAGAGGTTGATGTGGTCCGTGATGATCATGAGGTCGCCGATCTTGAACTCCGGGTTCATGCCGCCCGAGGCGTTGGAGACGAACAGAGTCTCGATGCCGAGCTCATACATGACGCGGATGGGGAACGTCACTTCCTTCATCGAGTAGCCCTCGTAGTAGTGGAAGCGGCCCTGCATGGCCATGATGTCCTTGTTGCCGAGCTTTCCGAAAATCAGTTTTCCGGTGTGACCCTCCACCGTCGATACGGGGAAATTGGGGATATCACTGTATGCGAACTCGTATGTGTCAGTTATTTCTGAAGCTAATTGTCCGAGGCCTGTTCCCAGAATGATGGCTGTCTTTGGACTTGTGGTCATCCTTTGCTTTAACCAGGATGCTGTTTCTTGAATTTTTGTGTACATAGCCTATTATATTTTCGTTAAACGTTTCTTCCTGTTCGAGCATGAACCGGATTCTCACCGGCAGCGTGAAGATATTGTGGCGGACCTCCTCGCTCAGCCCTTCGAGGCCGACGATGCGCGTCGCGTCCTTCTCCGTCGTGATGATGAGCTTCGGCAACGGGAGGTCGGCGAACGTCCTGTTGATTCTTTCCACGTCAGCCGGCGTGAAGGCGTGATGGTCACCGAAGGTCAGCGGCAGGATGTTGTCCGTGTACGGCTGTAGGTCAATCATCATCTGCTTGGGCGAGGCGATGCCTGTGAGGAGCATGACGTGCTCATCCTTTCTCAGCGACGTCAGCTTGCGGCTTTCCCCGCAGTAGATGGGCTGGAGGTCGTCATAGTCAAGCCGCGTGAAGAAGAGCCGCTGATAGGGATAGAGGTTCATGGCCTTGGTGATGACGCGGAACTCCATCGGCTTCAGGTCCTTCGGGCACTTGGTGACGATGACGATGTCGGCGCGGTCCTTTCCCGAGAGCGGTTCGCGGAGCCGGCCGGCCGGAAGGAGCTTGTCGTATATGACCAGACGGTGGTAGTCGACCAGCAGGATGTTGACGCCGGGCTTGATATATCGGTGTTGGAAAGCGTCGTCAAGGAGCACCACGTCGATGTCTTTCACGACGCTGTCGTCCGTCAGCCGCTCGATGCCGTGGCACCGGTCCTTGTCCACGGCCACGGCTACGCCCGGATATTTCTTCTTCATCTGATACGGCTCATCACCGATTGACGCCACCGTCGATGTCTCGTCAGCCAGCATGAAGCCGCGGCTCTTGCGCTTGTATCCGCGGCTGAGCACGGCCACGTGGAACTTGTCCTGCAACAGCCGTATGAGATATTCGACGTGAGGGGTCTTTCCCGTGCCGCCCACGGTGATGTTGCCGACCGCGATGGTGGGCACGGTGAAACTGCGGCTCTTCAGCGCTCCGATGTCGAAGAGCGTGTTGCGCAGCCTCACGAAGAATCCGTAGATCCAGCTCAGCGGCAGCAGCCAGTTGTTTATCTTGATGAAATCTCCTTCCATTTCCTTTCTGCCGGCGCCGTCCTGCCCGCCCGCCGTCTCCGTCAGGGGAGGGCGGGGGAGAGGCGACGATGGCGTTATTGTTGCTTTGTTATTATGTTACAGTCTCCTTATTATAATGTTACAGATACATTATTATAATGTCCCGGTCACTTTATTATAATATGGTATGGCATGCGTGCCTGTATGGCCTCCTGCCGGTTGATGTTCTTTATTGTCATGAACGGCTCATAGTAGTCACCCAGCGTCGCCTTCATCTTCTCGTCGATATAGTTGTCCGTCGACATATTGTTCATCAGCTGCTCCAGCCAGTCGGGCTGAGCGGGATAGCTCTCGCTGTGATATTCCTTCAGCTTTGCCAGCTCGGCAGCCTTGGCCACGGCCATGTCGAGACCTCCCAGTGCGTCTACCAGCTTGTTCTTCAGCGCATCCTGACCAAGCCATACGCGTCCCTGGGCCAGCTCCTCGACGTCGTTGACCTTCATCTTGCGTCCGTCGGCAACACGCTTGCGGAACAGTTCATATCCGCGGCCGATGTAGCTCTCCAGCATAGCCATCTCCTCTTCGTTGAACGGGCGTGCCGCGGAGCCGAAACCACTGTTGCGGTTCGTCTTCACCTCGTCGAACCTGATGCCCAGCTTGTCCGTCAGCAGACCGCTGAAGTCGGGGAACATGCCGAAGATGCCGATGCTGCCGGTCAGCGTGGTCGGTTCGGCATAGATATAGTTGGCCGGGCAACTGATGTAATAGCCGCCCGAAGCCGCCATGCCGCCCATTGATACGACGACGGGCTTCTTCTCCTTCAGCTTCATCATCGAGTGCCAAATCTGTTCCGAGGCGTATGCGCTTCCGCCGCCGGAGTTGACCCGGAGGACGACAGCCTTGACGTCGTCGTCCTCGGCCAGCTCGTTCAGGTCGCGGCAGACATCGTCGGAAGCTATGCAGGCCGAGCCCGTCAGGCCGCCCGTGTTGGTGCTCACGATGTCACCGTAGGCATAGTAGACGGCAATCTCGTCGCCCTTGCTGTCCTTCACCGGCAGGTTTATCATATCTGCGAGCGACACCTGATTGATTTTATCGTCCTTGTCCGCCTTGAGCATTTTCTTCAGTTCGTCCTTCACCTCGTCGGCGTAGAGCTGTTTGTCGACGAGCTTCATGCTGACATATTGCTTCTGGTCGGTGAACGCCGTGAAGCTGTCGGCATAGCTGTTGAGCGTCTGACGGCTCAGCTTGCGGCTGCGTGCCACGTCGTCGAGCATGTCGTTCCAGATGCCGTTGATATATACCGTCACCTGTTCGCGGTTGGGCTCGCTCATACCCTCGGCCGTCATCATCTCCGGCATGCTCTTGTATTTTCCGACCTTTGCCAGCTGAACTTTCACTCCGAACTTCGCCAGCAGGTCTTTATAGAACATCGGCTGTGCGGCGATGCCCTGCCAGTAGAGCATGCCCTGCGGATTGATGAACACCTTGTCGGCCACCGAGCATATATAATATGTCGTCTGCGTATAGTCGTCAGCATAGGCCACAATCCACTTTCCGCTCTTTCTGAACTCCTCCAGCTTGCGTCTGATGGCCTTCGAGGATGCTGGAGAGTCGCTTGCGAACATCCCCGCCTTGATGTATATACCTTTTATCTTGTCGTTCTTCTTAGCCTTGTCAATGGCGCTGAGTATGTCGTTGAGACCGAGATTTTCGCTCACCTGTCCCGTGAGCTGTCCCATGAAGTCGGTCTTGGCCCGTTCCTCCAGCACGCCGGAGAGTTTGAGAACGAAGACCGTGTTGTCCTTAACTTCCACCGGAGCCTGTCCTGCGGCGGCCATTCCGGCCAGCATGATGATGCCGACGATGCCCATTATCACCGATGTTGCAATGATGCCGGTGATGGTGGCGAGTGTGTATTTCAGAAAATCTTTCATAATATGATGAATGTTTTTATATTTTTTGAATTTCGGCTTCGGCGGCAATGATGAGTTCTCCGCAGTGGATGGGAGGATTGCCGAGCGCCACCTATTCTCTGCAAGGATAGTGCCAGCGAGCGCAATGCAAGTTCACTTGCATATAGCCGAGTGCAGCCTACCGTATGCAAAGATAGTCATTTTTATTTATTTAAAGCATCCAAACCATGAAAAAGGTTGCTGAATATCAGCTTAATAGATAGCTTTTCTTGCTCATATCGCGATAAATTGCTAATTTTGTGGGCAGTAACTAATCAAAAAAGCAAATTTATTGGCTATGAATTTCAGAGTTTTAATCACGTTGTCGCTCGCATTGGTGTGCACGGCATCGTTCGCGAAGAAGAAAAAAGTAGAGCTGTTCCCCGACGGAACGCCCATTCCCGCATGGTTCAGTGACACCACCCGTGTTGACGTAGAGCAGCTCGGCCGGAAGTATGTCATCACCGAGCACGGCGTCCGCAACGACTCCAACGTCATCCAGACGGAGCAGATACAGGCCGTCATCGACAAGGCCGCAGCGGCCGGAGGCGGTGTCATCGTCATCCCGAAGGGCACATTCCTCAGCGGAAGCATCTTCTTCCGTCAGGGCACACACCTCTATCTGGAGGACGGCGCGCGCCTCAAAGGCAGTGACCGCATACGCAACTTCCGTCTCCAGACCACCCGCATGGAGGGACAGACGCTCAAATATTTCTCCGCGCTCGTCAATGCCGACGGCCTCGACGGCTTCACCATCGCCGGCCGCGGAACCATCGACGGCAACGGATGGAATTACTGGGAGGAGTTCTGGATTCGCCGCCAGTACAACCGCCAGTGCACCAACCTTGAGGCGATGCGCCCCCGCCTGATCTATATATCCAACTGCAAGAACGTCACCGTTCAGGACGTGCGCCTCATCAACAGCCCCTTCTGGACAAACCACATCTATAAGACCGAGAACCTCCGCTATCTCGGATGCTATATCTACGCTCCGACACGCGGCGTGACACCCGTCGACCCGAAGCGCGGTGCGCCCAGCAGCGACGCCATCGACCTCGACGTCTGCAAGAACGTGCTCATCCACGGATGCTACATGAGCGTCTGTGACGACGCCGTCGTGCTCAAAGGCGGCAAGGGAACATGGGCTGACAAGGACACGACCAACGGCCCCTGCTCAAACATCATCATCGAGGACTGCACCTACGGCCGCGTCCACGGCTGTCTGACGCTGGGCAGCGAGAGCCTCCACGACCGCAACGTGATTCTGCGCCGCTGCACCGTGACGGATGCAAACCGCGTCCTGTGGCTGAAGATGCGCCCCGACACGCCCCAGCACTATGAGTATGTCACGGTCGAGGACATCACCGGCGACTGCAACAGCTTCCTCGTCGTACGCCCGTGGACACAGTTCTTCAAGCCCGAGAAGCGTGACGACATGCCGTTGTCGACGTGCAACAACATCACCCTGCGCAACATCAAGGTGGAGAGCAAGAACTTCTTTGACGTCGGAAAGTCGGACAAGTATCGTCTGATGGACTTCACGTTCGAGAACTGCGACGTCAAGGACGAGAAGAACGCTTTCAATCCGGCGCTCATCGAGAACTGCACGGTGAAGAACGTGAAGATTAACGGGGAAAGCCCCACCCCGACCCTCCCCAAGGGGAGGGTGCCTACGAGATGAAGGGAATTGTAGAGACGTCACACCGTGGCGTCTCCCGTGGAATGGATGACTGATTCAAACGCAAAGACCGCAAAGACGCAAAGATAATTTCTTGTTGCAGCAGATTTAAAATCATCTTTGCGGTCTTTGCGTTGAAGGTAGAAAAGCCCTCCTCCTTCCCTGAAAATCTAAAAATATCCTGCTTTTATTTTGCCGTCCCGTCAAATTGATGTACTTTTGCATACGGAAAGCAGTGTCCCGGTCTGTCGCCGGCATCCATAAGGGTGCGGGAGGAAAGTCCGGGCAGCACAGGGCGCTCCACTTCCGAAAATAGAAGCTGTCGGTGACGGCAGGATACGGCAGAAGAAAACAACCGCCGGCAATTGCCTGAAAAGGCGTTGCGGTAAGGGTGAGAAGGTGCGTGTAAGAGACCACCGGCCGTCGGGTGATCGGCGGGCCGTGCCGTCTGGAGGCTGCAAGTTCGCGTAAACCATCGTCTGAGGGCTGCCCGCCCGAATACTTCGGTTATACGATGGAGGGTAGAATGCTTGAGCCGTGTGGTGACATGCGGATTAGATAAATGACAGACACCGCGGTCGTTGTGCGGTTGCGGGACAGAACCCGGCTTACAGGGACACTGTTTTCCTTTTTCTGTTTTACCTGAATGTGACCCTTTACGATTATGAAAGATAACATACAGAGACTCGTCCGTTTTCTGAAGACAGACATCTGGCAGGTGTCTGAAGGTAGCGTTGCGCCGTGGCGCGCGTTGCTTTATGGGATTGTGAAGCGGCTCATGCTGGCCATACGTTTCTTCACGGCCCGACGTGTGATGAGTCAGGCCACGGCACTGACCTATTCGACGCTGCTGGCCATAGTCCCCATCATGGCCGTGGTGTTCGCCATAGCCCGCGGTTTCGGATATAATAAATATATAGAGGTGTGGTTCCGTGACGCGCTCAAGTCACAGCCGCAGGCCGCCGACATCATCGTCGAGTTCGTCAACAGCTATCTTGTCCACACCAAGAGCGGCGTCTTTCTCGGCATCGGACTTGTCTTCATGCTCTATACCGTGCTCATGCTCGTGAGCAACATCGAAAGCACGTTCAACGACATCTGGCAGGTGAAGAAGCAACGCAGCATCTTCCGCACGTTCACCGACTATCTGGCCATGCTCCTGCTCTGCCCGATAGTCATCGTGCTGACCTCCGGTCTCTCAATCTTCATAGCTACCGTGGCCGGCCAGCTGCCAGATTTGCTGTTGCTCGGACCGATGATGCGTTTCCTGATAGTCCTGTTGCCCTACATCCTGATGTCGGCGATGTTCATCGGACTCTATGTCTTCATGCCCAACACCCACGTGAAGGTGCGCAGCGTCATCATTCCCGGAATACTCGCCGGCGTGGCCATGCAGTGGCTGCAGCTGTTCTACATCCACTCCCAGATGTGGGTGAGCAGCTATAACGCCATCTACGGCTCGTTCGCCGCGCTGCCGCTGTTCATGCTGTGGATGCAGATTTCGTGGACGATATGCCTCTTCGGCGCGGAGCTCTGCTATACGAACCAGAACCTCGACTACTACGACTTCAACACCAATACCTCGGACATCAGTCACCGCTACCGCCTCATGCTCTGCGCCATGATTGCCTCACGCATCTGCCGGCGCTTCGACAAGGGCGGCCGGCCATACACGGCGTTTGAGCTGAGAGGGGAGACGGGCATACCCATCCGCATCGTCAACGACCTGCTCTACGCCATGATTGACGCCCGCATGCTCATCGAGATAACGTCCGACGAAAAGGGCGAGGCCTCGCAGTTCGTTCCGGCCGAAAACGTCGACAACCTCAGTCTCGGGGTCATGATTGACCGGCTGGAGGCCAAAGGGCGCTGGAAGATAGACCTTCCGCTCGACGGACATTTCAATGACAATTGGGCGCGGGCGCTGGAGATACGCCGCGACTACCTGAAGGACTTGCGGGCGATATTGCTCAAAGACTTATAAACTATTAAAACAAATGATATGAAAAGACTATTTACTACAGCCTGTATGGCCGTCGCGCTCACGGCGGCCGCCGCACAGGACGGCGTTAAACTGACCAAGAGCGGTATGTCCGCAGCCATGGACAACGGCCTGGTCAAGGTGGCCATCGGCACCGACGCCCGCATCAAGAACATGACCTATAAGGGTGGAAGCAACCTGATGGGCAGCAATGGTATCTATTTTGACTATACGGCGGACAAGAACCGCGCGCTCTCGCCGTCGAAGATGGAGGTCGTCAGGAACACACCGGAGATGTGTGAGGTGCTCTACACCAATACGGATGGCGACCTGCAGTTCCAGCAGGGCTTCATCATGCGCAAGGGCGAAAGCGGACTCTATGTCTATGTCATCGCCAACGGAACGCCGACGTCATCGTCCGTAAAGCTCAAGGAGACCCGTGTCTGCGTCCGGTTGGCCTCGACGTTCCTCAACGGATATGTGGACGACTCGATGAACGGAAAGATACCGTCAAACAGTGCGATGGCAACGGCGGAGAAATCGGAGAACACCATACAGGACGCGACATACCGGTTGGCCGATGGCTCGATATATACGAAATACAACTGGGCGAACTATTGTGAGCGCGACAGTGTCCACGGACTGATGAATACGAACACTGGCGTCTGGAACATACCGTGCAGCTACGAGTGGATGAACGGCGGACCGCTCAAGCAGGAGCTCACGGTGCATGCCACGAGCAAGTCGCCCATCACCATACAGATGCTTCAGGGTGAGCATCTGGGCGCCGAGGCACAATACTATCAGGACGGTGAGCGCAAGATCTACGGTCCGTTCTTCATCTATGTCAACAGCGGAACGCAGGAGGAGATGATTGCCGACGCAAAGGCACAGGCGCATGCCAAGCGTCAGGAGTGGCCGTTCGCGTGGTTCGAGAACGAACTCTATCCGCTCGACCGCTCGACCGTGACCGGCCGGCTGAACATCACCACGGGACAGCCGCAGGACAGCATACGCCTCATTTTGGCCGAACCGGGAACCGACCCCTATCTGCAAGGCAAGGGATATATCTATTGGGGCGACACGGACAAGGACGGAAGCTTCACCATCAGGAACGTGCGGAAGGGCAGCTATACGCTCTACGGCTATGCCATGAAGGGCGAGATAACCGATGAGCTGCAGGTGCCCGACATCGTGGTTGACGGTGAGACGACCGACCTCGGCACCGTGAAGTGGGCTCCGGCCACATACGAGCACAAGCTGTGGCAAATCGGTGAGAACAACCGCATGAGCGACGGGTTCTGTATGAGCGACGCCGCACGTGCCTACGGACTGTGGGAAGAGGTGCCGGCAACGCTTAATTATATAATAGGTGAAAGCAATCCGGCTACGGACTGGTATTACGCCCAGACGAAGAACGGAACCTGGACGGTGACGTTTGACCTCGATGAGACATACTCCGGAAAGGCTTATCTGACCGCTTCGGCGGCCGGAGCGACCAACAAGCCGAAGGTGGCTGTGGCCATCAACGGCGGAAACAGCAAGACGTGGAGCTTCGGAACGAACGACGCGGCAATCTATCGCAGTGCTGTTTTGGGCGGCCGCCACTGGCTTCAGACTCATTCCTTCCCGGCTTCGGCACTGAAAAAGGGCCGTAATACCATTACGTTCACAATGTCGGGAATAAGCAAGAACGGCGGAGTGATGTGGGATTGCATCAAGCTGGAGGCCGGCGCCAAGATTGTTCCCAGCGGTATCACGGCCGTGAACAGCGTTGCCGATGACGCTCCGGTGGAGATATTCACCCTTGGAGGAGTCCGTGTCGGAACGTTCCGGAGCTTCGGTGACGTCCGTTTGGACAAGGGTGTGTATATCTTCCGGCAGGGCGGAAAATCCGGAAAGGTCAGCTTCTGAAGTATAGTTTAGTTTCAGAATTGTAAACGATAAAGCCGTTTCAAACTGCCCGATGGGCGTTGAAACGGCTTTATCGTTTGTATGTTATTGTCCTGTCGCAGTCTTCCTGCGCTCTCAGAGAGCCATAAGATAGCGCTTGAAGTCGGCGAAATCCTTGCTCATTTCCACGCTCTTCTTCTCGCCTTTCATGAACTCGGCGAGACGTTCGGGGATGGCAATCTCCTCACCGATGATTCCTTCGACCGTGTCCTTGAACTTGGCGGGGTGGGCTGTCTCGCAGAAAACACCGCATTCGCTTTCCTGCAGTCCCTCGCTGAGGGCGCGGAAGCCGCATGCTCCGTGGGGGTCGAGGACATAGCCGGTGGCGCGGTGGCAGCTGGCCATGGTCTCGGCAATCTGCTCATCGGTGATGGCCAAGCCCTGCTTCTGCTCGGCCTTA